>JBBQFG010000039.1:0-27775 GCA_038321765.1 Elainellales cyanobacterium | reverse complement strand
GTAATCTTTTTTTGGAAGTGGGGCGGGGGGGGGGGGCCGGTGCCAAAAAAATGAGGTTTTTTTTTTTTGGGGCAACAAGAAACACGAACACGCCCCCGGAGTTTTGAGTTTATTACAGCTGGGGGGAGTGGGCCCCCGCGCCGGGGAAGACCCACAAAAGAACATGCTGCTTAGGGATGCGGTTGAGGGCAACTCTAACCCACCCCCCCACCGCCACACTACGTCCCCCGCGGTCGGTGTGTGATTGTTCCACGCCGGCCACACAACACACCCCCCCTTCTTGTTGTCCCCGGCCCCCCCCCCCCCCCCCACTTCCAAAAAAAGATTACAGGTTAATTAATTTGTGATCCTTAGCTTACTCTAAGTTTACAGAGAATTTACGGATGACAGAAGCGATCGCACCTCTGTAAGGCTGCACACCGTACGCGTTTATCCCATTACAACTAACACGAACTATTTATAGAATTTAATCAAATCTTGATAAACCGCTCAAAAAACTTTGCATTCCGATTGTCATACTAAGCTAGGTGCTTCTTACTCCTTCCTGTTGACGAACGGCGCTTTATGAAACTGCTAACTTAACGCTTCAAATCAAGCCAATCATTCAAATAACCTTCTCTGAGAATTGAAGGAACCCATTAATTCCTGAGAACGTCCGTTCGTCCAATCTTTGGGAAACCTGTCTGTATGCTGGGAAGAACCATCGGGGGTCGCTACCAAATTGTCCGACACCTGGGTGGTGGAGGCTTTAGCCAGACCTATCTGGCTGAAGATCAACACCTCCCCGGAAAGCCTCACTGTGTCGTAAAGTTGCTCAAACCTAAGATTACTGAACCAGCGTCTTACCAATCGGCAAGGCGTTTGTTTGACCGAGAAGCAGAAGTGCTATACAGCTTGGGGAGCCATGAACAGATTCCCCGTCTGTATGCTCATTTTGAAGAAAATCAAGAATTCTATTTGGTACAAGAGCTAATAGAAGGGCAACTGCTAAGCCGTGAGCTAAAAGCCACCAAATCGCAGAGTGAGCCTCAGGTGATTGCTCTAATGCAAGATATCCTCACGACGCTAGAATTTGTCCATCAGCAGCAGGTTATTCACCGCGATATTAAGCCGTCTAATCTAATTCGCCGAGAGTGCGATCGCCGTATTGTATTGATCGACTTTGGGGCAGTTAAACAGATTAACGTGCCCACCACCCTGGATACTGAAGACCAGCAAACCAGTATCACAATCGCCATTGGTTCGGCAGGCTACATGCCAAATGAACAGATCGCTGGAAAACCGCGCTTTAGCAGCGACGTGTATGCGGTTGGGATGGTAGGGTTGCAGGCTATTACGGGGGTTTATCCATCCCAGCTTTCAGAAGACCCTCGCACAGGCGAAATCATCTGGCGAGACATAGCTGACGTTAGCCCTGAGTTAGTGGATATTATCGACCGCATGGTGCGTTACGATTTTCGCCAGCGTTACCAAACGGCATCAGATGCCCTAGAAGCGCTGAACGTTCTGGCACCTAACCCGATTCCGCACCATTCCACAGTAATTTTACCGACTGTGAAAGCCTCTGGAGCCGAGGAACATCTGGCTTGGATAGAACGGGGAGACGAGTTGTTTCAGCAACAGCGCTATCGAGAGGCGATCGCCTGCTACGATAAGGCCGCTCAAGCCAAGCCCACAGATTATTTGATTTGGTTTAAGCGTGGGATGACCCTTGACAGCTTAAAAGAGTATGACGAAGCGGTAGAGTCTTACGATCGCGTGATTCACTTGCAGCCCGAAGATTATTTGGCCTGGTTTAAGCGAGGCAAGGCATTAGAGCATTTGCAGCACCATGAAGAGGCAGTCAATGCCTACGATACGGTGATTCGCTTGCAGCCTGATAACTATTGGGCGTGGCATGACCGGGGTAAGGTGCTAGAGGCCTCGCAGCGATGCGAAGAAGCAGTTGCATCTTATGATCGCGCCGTGCAGCTAAAACCAGACTTTACACCAGCGGTACAGGGTCGTAAGCGGGTGTTAAGCCAGCTTAAGCAGGTCGATCAGCTTTACGGATTGCAGCACTATGAGGAGGCGATCGCCTCCTGTGAGCAAGCCATTCGCGAAAATCCAGAAGACCCGCTGGCGTGGTTGATGAGGGGAATGGCGCTAGAAAAAATGCAGCAATATGAAGGGGCGATCGGCTCCTACGGGCAAGTTGTAAAATTGAATCCCGAAGACCACTTGGCCTGGTTCAAACTGGGAACGGTGCTAGAGCAGTTACAAAAACCTACCGAAGCGGTGGCTGCCTATAACCGTGTTCTTAAATTGCAACCCGATAATATTTGGGCGTGGCACGATCGCGGGCGCGTGCTAGAAGCCATGCAAAAGTATGAATCAGCCCTGGCATCCTACGACAAGGCGGCTCAGCTCAAGCCAGACTTTCAAACCGCTCTAGACGGGCGACAACGCGTACTAAATTTTCTGAAACAGGGATATGCCGAAGGGCTAGCAGCAAGACGGTAAAATATAGCCGTAGCCATTTTATTTAGGACATTTTAGTGGCGAGCTTTGCTCGCCACTAAAATGTCCTTGTCCTAACCGCGCTGGCTACAGCTATACATCAGACTCATCTGACAGCCATTTCTAGTTGCATAAGCCACCGTTATTTTTGTGAGAGCCACGCAGAACGCAGCTCTCACAAAAATAACGGTGGCTCAAGCGATTGAAAATCTCTGTAGTTCAGGGTTGTGTGCGCGGTTTTCGTGAACGCCGCAGTATAGCTGTCGCCACAAAGGTTAGGACACCGGGATCAAAGGGGGTGTGGGGGCTTTGCCCCCAGCCAGGGGTTCCACCCCTGCACCCCGTCCTAACCAATCCGTCTATGGCTATACTTTGCTGACATGGAACCAAGACAGTCGAAACGCATTGTGGTAGTCGGTACCAGTTGCTCAGGAAAAACCACTTTTGCGCGGACTCTCGCTCAACGGTTAAAAACGCGACATATCGAGCTTGATGCTATTCATTGGAAGCCGAATTGGACTCCGACCCCAAAAGAAGAATTCAGGAATTTGGCTCAGGAGGCGATCGCGCCCGAATCTTGGGTGTTGGATGGTAATTACAGCACTGTGCGAGACCTTGTGTGGGCAAGAGCCACAGTACTAATTTGGCTTAACTATCCTTTTTACGTTGTTGCTTATCGTGCTCTAAGCCGAACGTTTCGGCGCGTTTTTTATCGGCAGGTCATGTGGTCAGGCAACAGAGAAACGTTCCGTAAGTCATTTCTTAGCAAGGATTCGATTTTGTGGTGGGTTTTAAAAACTTACCATCGGCGGCGTCGAGAGTATCCTCGTCTTTTCCAAGCGCCTCAATACAGTCACTTAGAAATTATTGTATTTTCATCTCCGGCAGAGGCCGAACGGTTTCTTCAAGGCATCAACTCATAACCAGTCAATCACAGCGCACCAGAGGACTACGATTGAATGCCTACACCTTCGGCGATCGCCCGTACCTTGCTTCAGACTACCCGGTGCTAAGTAGTTCAACCTAAATAAAAACAAGATTCTAAAAGTCTGCGCCGCCCGCTGTGCGGGCGGCGCAGACTTTTAGGGTTTTATGTTTAATTACGCCCACCTACTTAAACCCATCAAGACGTTGTCCTTTTAATCGTCCTGTCCTTCTTGTCGCGGTTCTAATTCAAGTTCTCGCTGATCGGGAATGATCAGAGGCTCTAATTCTGTGGATTGAGCTATATCGACAACGACTTGCTGCGTCTCTTGAATCACCAATTCTTTGATGGGTTCTTTTAGATCGATCGGCAGAGCTAGAGGGGTTGGTTTTTCGATCCAGCAGCTTGCTACCGGAAGGGTTTCTTCTAAATCGTCTAGGGGACGAGGAATCACCATTACTGCGTGGAGTTCACCAATGCGCTCTGCTTCATGCATTCCCGCTTCGATGGCGATCGCCACATCCGACACACGCCCTCGAATAATGGCCGTACATAACCCATCCCCAATAGTTTCACAGGCTGCAAGCTGCACATCCCCTGCCTTCAGCATGGCATCCGCTGCCCCTACCATTGCCGGATAGCCCCGCGTTTCTAATAGCCCAATTGCTAAATTACTTAGACGGCTGTAGCCCTGATCAGACACAAATTGTGCCAGTCTACTGCCAATAGGTAACACTGCTTCTAAATTCAGCGAGGGTCGGGCAATGATGGTTTGAGAAATGAACTGTCCAAACTTTTCGGCGGTTTTAACGCCCACATCTACTGCAATCCGGACATCGGCAATGCGGCCTCGAACGACCGCTGTGCAGTAGCCACTGCCAATTTTTTCGTAGCCCACCAGCGTTACCCCGGCAGATTTCAGCATCATATCTGCCGTGCCCACGATCGCTGGAAAGCTTCGGGTGCAAACCATTCCCAAAGCACTATCACCAAAGTCGTGCTTACGGCGGGCAGGCTGAGTCTGGCTATCGGGTGTACCGTCTGGCTCCATCGTTCATCTCCAGTCAGGGTGATGGTTGTGTGACGCTCACTTGTAGCATGTTAACGCTATGGCTGGTCAAAGTGCTGACGATGAGGAAATAAAGCCGTCATGAGTTCGTTGAGAGCAGCTTTCCCAGTCACTAGCTGAGTTCCGCGTCCCTCTTGAGAATCTGGTGGGTGAGAATCTGGTGGGTGAGAATCTACGTTGCCATTTGGTTCTGCGCCATTTTGAGCAGAGGTGACAGGTTGGGCATTAGCTGCTGATGGATTGGGCAGTTCTGGGGGTAATGGCTCAGATCCAAAGATTTGCTCTGGAGATGGCTCGATCAAACGGCTGGCATCTCCCAAGAGCGTTGCGGCTGAGATAACGTCACTGGAGGCGATCGCCGGATTCATAATCGTTACCATTGACCCTACACAGGCATTAGCCCCGATCTTACCACTGCCAACTAGCAGTACAGCAGAACCAAGGCTCACTCCAGATTCAATTTCTAGTATTCCTCCCTGGGCATGGATAACCGTACCCGACCCAACACACACACCCGCTCCAAGAATTAGGTGGCTACCAGGTTCTGCTTGGAGCAGAGCTGTGGGGGCAAGTGTCACACTGGGGTGAACAGTAACCTGACCATGAATACCTCCACTTAGGATGCCTCCATTAATATGCTCACGACTGTTGTAGTGACGGGAAGTCAGTGACGATGGTGGTGGCAAGTGCATCAACCCAGGAATATCCAGAAGGGAATACAGAATAAGTTCCGAATTTTGGGTTTTGAGTTTTGAGCTGGCAGTTCACTCAAAACTCAAAACTAGGAACTTAAAACTCACTCATTCCTAACGTGCTGGTCGCTGAATGATAGTTTCTACGACGCGGCGTTTTGACTGGGTATCTACGCCGTAAATGCGGACATACTCTCCCTTATTGTCGTTGACGCAGGCTTCGAGCGCTGCCAGCACATCGCCCTCGCGGGTGGTTTCAATTGGCGCGCAAGTGTGCCAAGAACCACTTTGAAAACGGCGGACATCTGCATGTTCTGCGGCTACCCGATAGCCCTTAGATAGCAAGTGGCGCACTTGCTCAACCACTTCGGTACTGAGGCGATCGCCGTGACTAGGCGATCCATACCCACTTACAGCTTTCTTAGAGCTACCTTTAGCGGTGTTTTGTGGTTGACTACCATAGGCACTACTGGATTGAGAACTAGCAGGGGTAGCCGCCACACCATTGCCAGAGATCCCATCGGGACGCTGCACAATCATTTCTCCAACCCGCTGCTTCAACGCTGTATTGATACCAAATACGCGCACGTACTCACCAGAATGCTCGGTCAAACAATTCTGTAATGCCGAAAGCGCTTCGCTATCGCGGCTAGCCTGAATGGGGGTACAAGTATGCCAAGAACTGGTTTGGAAGCGACGCTTATCGGCGTGCTCAGTGCCAATTCGATAGCCTCGTGACACCATCGTGCGGACATACTCCACAACGTCTGATGGCAGACTGCCCCGTGATGCAGTAGACGCAGTGCTATGGCTGCTATCGCTGCTGCTGTAATTGCTGGCGTTGCTGTAGCTCGTTTGGTTATTAGAACGACCACCGTAGGACTGGGAGGTAGAAGCGTTTTTAGAGCGATCGCCAGGTCGTTGCACCATCAATTCAGCCACGCGCCGTTTAGATTTGGTATCGACACCAATCAGTCGCACATATTCACCTGGATGTTCTGCCATGCAGCCTTCCAGACCTGCTAGCACCTCTGACTCGCGCATCGCCTGAATGGGGGCACAGCTACTCCATGAGCCAGTCTGAAACCGACGAGTATCCGCATGTTCGGTCGCAATTCGGTAGCCCTGTGCGAGGAGTTGGCGCACCTGGTCTACAATTTCTGGGTTCAAATGAGTATTTAGCATCTCAGGGTTTTGGCTGGAATGATAGGAATGTTCAGCGCTGCTAGCAGATTGCTGCAACAGGTTGTGGCTTGGTGCAAGGCGAGTCATAGTGGCTGCGCTTTGCTGTCCAGACCGTAGAGCATCGTTGATACCAACGACATGGGTCGCAAACTCAACATCAATCGATTGAACGTCTGGCAAACGATCGGCTTGTTGTTGAGTCGTAATAATAGAGCCAGAGGGCACGTACTTACCAGGAGGAATCTCTACATCTTGAACGAGTACGTGCATCATGACGATGCTGCCCTCGCCAATTCGAGCATTAAACACCGTGGAGCGAAAGCCAATGAAACAGTTATCTCCCACGTAGGCAGGGCCGTGAATCAACGCCATGTGGGTGATCGACGCATTTTTGCCAATCCAAACAGAATATGGCTTTTGATCGTCTCCCAACACTCTCCCCTGCGGCAATCCGTGAATCACAGCACCATCTTGAACATTGCTGCCATCTCCGACACGAAAAGGACTCCCCTCATCTGCTCGAATCGAGGTTCCAGGAGCAATCAACACGTTGGCTCCAATGGAAACATCTCCAAGAATGGTTGAGAAGGCGTGAACGTAGGCAGTGTCGTGGATTTTGGGCTGTGCCAGACTCTTTGCCCATGGTGTAGGAAGCGTGGCAGCACTGAGGGCGACCATGAATTACATTTCTCCAGACTAAGCAGAGCGAAACCTGAGCGAAACGTGAACGGAACTCTAACTGGGACTGAATTACCAAGTACAGTTTTAAACTGGCGCCTAGAACGGCTCAAGCTCAGAACTAAAATTAGCTGCACCCAGAACGCCAGTAGCGCCTGACTCGTGTCGTACCAAATATGACCGCAAAACCAGCGCGATCCGATTTTAAGCCGTTGTAGAAAACGACTTGTTGCTCAGGAGAAAACTTTACAAGATTTGAGGTGAAGAGCGATCGCCTCCACCCCATTTAACGACCTACCTATCCTGATCGCGCTTGCTGTAGAGCAGATAGTTCTCTACGCTAACCGTGTCAATGATTCCAACAACCAAAGCATCTAAGGGGCGAACCTCGCTGCCCGACGTTTGGCGAGCAGCGCTACCGCGACTCACCAACACCCATTCATCTAAACCAGCGCCTACACTATCTGCAGCAACTTCATACTCGTGCATGGGGTTACCTTCTGCATCTAGTAGCTGCAAGAGCAGAAACTTAACCCCCGTTAGGCTACGCTCTTTCTGGTTACTGACGACCGTGCCACAAACCCTAGCAATTTGCATGCGGGATTATGGACGGTTCATGGGGCGAATACCACTGACGCTCTCGCGGAAGGCTTCCACAGCTTCGGTGTAGCGAATCGGTAGAACGTACTCCAAGTTCTCGTGGGGACGCGCGATGATATGAGTCGACAAGACCTGTCCACCGTTAACCCGCTTGACATTTTCAATCCCAGCAGCAACCGAAGCCTGCACTTCAGACACATCGCCACGCACAATTACAGTGACTCGTCCACTGCCAATTTTTTCGTAACCTACCAAGGTTACGCGGGCTGCCTTAACCATTGCGTCCGCTGCTTCTACCACGGCAGGGAACCCAAGGGTTTCTACCATTCCAACTGCAATTGCCATCGTTCTTTCCCTTCAAAAATATGAACTTAAACGTTCTTGAACCGTTACTATTACTGAAGCTGCACTGCTTGACCATGCTGGCTAGATTGATACATTAACCTTGGGTTTTAGATTCCTGGGATTTGACCTCAGGTTAAGTCCCAAACTTAAGTGTCTAAACGTAACCAAAATAAGTGCATCAGCGATCGCTTCAAAATAACTTTCCTGCATGCCTCTAAAGCTTTTCCACCGTTCCGCGTATCAAACGGTCAGATCTTAATACTAAGAATCAAGCAAGATTGGGAACTATCCTAGTGAGGAGTACCTCGCCATGATTTACTGCGCGTCGATCAAGACTTGCTTAAGACTGAGAATTAAAAATTTGAATCTTTAGAGATGGCGCTCTCGAAGCAATATCGCAGCATTGTCATCTCTTAAAATTTGCAACCTGCTTAATATGCAGATAGCCAGCGGGATTTACTGTTTAATTCACAACAGCAAAGTCCACTACTTCAAACATTACTACCAGCCAGGACACAATCTTTTATTTGCGGAGAAATCTACACGAAGTCAAACCCTATTCAAAAATTTTGACCGGAATCCGACCCTAATTTCTAGAAAACACTATTTGAATTCCCACTTTTCACAATACTAGGGATGTGGATTCTTTTGCAAGATAATCCAAAGTGATTGTTTTTATCATGCATATAACCTGTGGTTATTTGTGAGCCGATCGCTTTAGGTAAAAATTCCTCAGATATTTCTTTAAGAAGGGTTACGTCAAAGGTTTGTAGAGAGTCTACCTAGAGAGTCCCAGTGAATTTTAAGTTGCACATCGCGTGGAAAGATGTTGCAAGCGATCCGTACCTGCAACATCTTTCACATTTCGGCGTTGCTGATTGTAAGGATGATTTTTTGGATGAGAGGGGCGTGCCGCGCCCCTCTCATCCGAAAAATCATCCCCCGATTATGCAATACCCAAATTTCTTGGTTTTTCGTTGAGCGTGTGCCAGTCCTAGCTAAAAAATTGGGATAATGGGAGGTTATCTAGGCTATGGGCGATCGCTCAGTTCTATAGGGGTTTTCAGCCGCATCATAGCCCTGCACTCCCTGCGAGAACAGATCAACATGACCTACGCTGAGCTAGAAGCTGCCTTAAAGTCTGCTTTTGAACTGTGTGCTACCACTGGGTCTGCTCTAACGTCCCAGCAAAAGCAAATTCTTCTTCAGGCCATGAGCACGCTGGTCGAAGAGGTTTCAAGCTTGCCCAAGAGCAAGCCCAAGAGCAAGTCAGATAATTCGGATTCAGACAATGACAGTGTAGTTGCTCACAACCCGTTGGACGAATTGACCTCAGCTCAGCGGCAAGCCCTACTGGAGTTTGTGCAAGAACAAGAGCAGCAGGGACGTTCTTGGAAAGCACAACTGCTGAATGATTGGCTAGCAGGCGTTGACTCCGGAACGGTGCAGTTTCTGCGAGAGTCTTACGGGTTGAGGTGGCTCGATCAGATAGCACCCATCCATTTGGCGCAGTATGTAGAAACAGCAGTCACGCTTAAAGTGGGCGATCGCATCGAAATTTCTAACAGCCTCTGGGAATGGGTACAAGATACTGGGCCTTGTAGCCGAGAATGGTTTGTCTGCACAGTCATCGCCATTACTCAGGTTGCAGCCAGCGATGAACTAGCTGTCACCTCTCAGGATGACTCGTTGGCTTCCACAATCTGCTCCGTTCGCTTTGAAAATGGCCTGGAATATGACATTCAAGGTGTGTATGAATGGAATCGATATAACTGGAGAAAGGAGGGGGATGAGGGATAAGGGATGGCTTGCTCTAGCTTATGTGATCGCTGTTTTCTCAGAGCGCTGAACTACTGGCTAGCCTGCACTCTTTATTTAGCCTGCACTCTTTATACTGAGGAAAGACCAATTTTAAGAACAAAATGAGTCAGGCAGTCCAAGACGAAGTACAGGCAGCGCGGAATGAGGCAGCGGTATGCGATCGCTCTCACTGGGGCAGGATTTTAGTGTCGAATGCCGACCGCCTCCGGTTTTTGCACAATCAAAGTACAAATTCCTTTAGCCTGCGGCAACCGGGAGAAGGCTGCGACACTGTCTTTGTGAACTCTACCGGGCGCACCATTGACCTAGTTACTGCCTACGTTACAGAAGAGGCGGTGCTGCTTTTGGTATCGCCCAATCGACGGGAAGCGCTCGTTGCTTGGATGGATCGCTTTATCTTTTTTGCTGACAAAGTAACTGTACAAGATGTGACAGATTCGACCGGAACGCTGACTCTAACTGGCTCAGACAGCGATCGCCTGATCGAAAAACTGGGCGCGGCTGACCTAATCGGGCAACCCTACGGCACCCATCGCACGGTGCTGATTGATGGAATTGGAGAGGGCGAATCTGTGCGGGTTGCAGTGGGCAGTGGCTTGGCGATCGCTGGATATACGCTTTTTTGTAGTCGAGAGGCGATCGCGCCGCTGCAAACGACGTTGGTCAACTGGGGTGCAGTGCCCCTCAGCCCAGCGGGATGGGAGCAGCTCCGCATTGAGCAAGGCCGTCCTGCAACCGATCACGAGCTGACCGAAGAGGTCAATCCACTAGAAGCAGGGCTATGGCACACTATTTCTCTCACCAAAGGTTGTTACATTGGGCAAGAAACAATCGCCCGGTTGCATACCTATAAGGGAGTTAAGCAGCAGCTTTGGGGTGTCAAGCTAGCAGCTCTGGTTGAACCGGGCAGTTTAGCACTGTCAGGAGAGGACAAGGTGGGGAAGCTCACGAGCTGCATTTCAACCACAGACGGTGCGTTAGGGCTAGCCTACATTCGCACCAAAAGTCTAGAGGCCGGCATCCAGACAGTGCAGATTGAAGGCACAGAAGGGACGCTCATCTCTTTGCCCTTTGTTAGCCATGAGTATATTTGAGCGTGCGGTGCTAAATGGGTAAGTAGTTCGACCTAAATAAAAACAAGCTTCTAAAAGTCTGTGCCGCCCGCTGCGCGGGCGGCACAGACTTTTAGAATTTTATGTTTAGTTACGCCCATCTACTTAATGGTTTGGAAATTTAGTGGTTTGGAAATGTTTTTGAATGGAGAACCGAAGGTTCTCCATTCAAAAACATTCTAGATTCAGCGCCACCCTGAGCGTCCAGCGTCCCAATTCATTCAGGGGTAAAAAAAAGCTGACCTACGGTGAAGCCAGCTTGCCTAATTCTAGTAACGTTGTGATTTCAGACTGGAGGAAACCCAAACTGTGCGTTCCCAATGCGACAGCGGGTGCGGAAAAACCTTAGCCTACAGCTATATTTCCCTTCTTAAGGAGATTGTAACAAGAAGCACAGTACTTTTTTTATAAAACTTTACGTCTCTTTGGCAGAATTCTATAACTCGTGTTAATGAATGGCACCCTTTTAGGTTTGTGGCCTCAAAGGGTGCCATTCTCACTTTCAAATTGGACTTCCCATATTTGGTAGTGGTATTGATGTAATGATTTTTTGCAGCGCGGGCAATGCCCGCGCTGCAAAAAATCATTACCAATTTAGGACTACCCCATATTTATAGCCATAGTCATAAAGCTTAGGACATGCCAGCGTCATTCCCGCGCAGGCGGGAATGACGCTGGCACCTATCGAGCAGATGGATTCCCGCCTGCGCGGGAATGACAGGGAGGCGTCCTATTGCTCATGGCTACCGCTATAAATGCGTCAGTTCTAGGAGACTACTGCCCTCCACCACAACCCATTGAAAGTTAATATCAAAAGACTTTAATGGTCTCCATACCCTATGACCTCCAACCTACGTGGAGCGATCGCCGCTGGGCATCCTAAAACGACTGAAGCTGGAATTGAAATGTTTCGCTTGGGGGGCAATGTATTTGACGCAGTGGTGGCAGCAGTGTTAGCCGCCTGCGTCGTGGAACCCACGCTAACCTCGTTGGGCGGTGGTGGTTTTTTGCTGGCGCACACGGCGGATAATCACAATACGCTGTTTGACTTTTTTACCCAAACCCCTCGCCAAAAGCGCAATCCAGCAGAGGTCGATTTTTACCCCGTTGAAGTAAACTTTGGCACAGTCACCCAGGAATTTCATGTGGGACTGGGGTCAATCGCTGTGCCCGGTACTGTGGCGGGGTTATTTCATGTGCATCAACGGCTGGGTCGGCTGCCATTTCGGGCGATCGCCGCTCCTGCCATTCACTATGCCAGTACAGGCGTAGAAATTGAAGCCTTTCCAGCCTATTGCTTTAGCATTTTAAAACCTATTTTCTTGGGCTGTCCAGAAGCGTGTCGCATCTACGCCCCCGGCCAAGTATTGCCTCAGCCCGGTGCCGTGATCAAATTGCCAGAACTGGCTGCAACTCTGAGCTATCTGGCCGAAGCAGGCGCAACGGCCTTTTACGAAGGTGAAATAGCGCAACAATTGGTCAAAGACTGTAGCGATCGCGGTGGCTATTTAACGCTGGAGGATCTGAAGCACTATCAGGTAATCGAGCGATCGCCGTTGACCACGACCTACCGAGGCAACACACTGTTAACTAACCCGCCGCCCAGTTCTGGTGGGTCGTTAATTGCATTTTCGCTGGCACTACTCGAGCAGGTTCAACTCTCAGACCTGGCGTTTGGCAGCGCCGACCATTTGCGAACCCTTGTAGAAGTAATGCGCTTGACTAACCATGCCCGTACCGACGGGTACGATGCCCATCTCGATCAACCCAACGTAGCAGAGCAGTTTCTGGCACTGGAGCATCTCAATCCCTATGCCAAAAAATTGAGTCTGGCTCTCAACGGGGTTAACAATTTGGGGAGCAATAAATGGGGGAGCACGACCCATCTCAGCGCGATTGATTCAGATGGTAACGCCGCCAGTGTAACCACATCCAATGGAGAAGGATCGGCCTACAGCATTCCAGGGACAGGGTTCATGATGAACAATATGTTGGGTGAAGCCGATCTGCACCCAACAGGGTTTCACGAGTGGCAAGAGAATGTGCGAATTTCGTCGATGATGGCACCTACCATGTTGCTCAAGCAGCATCGACCCGAACTTGTACTAGGTTCCGGCGGCTCTAACCGCATTCGCACCGCCATTGTTCAGGTCATTTCTAACATGATCGATTTCCACATGCCCGTAGATACAGCGGTAAACAGCCCACGCGTGCATTGGGAAAATGGTGTGTTCAATATAGAACCCGGTTTCGCGCCCCAAGCCTTGGAGCAACTGCTGACGAGTCCAACTCAAGCGCAGGGAAATAAAGAGGTAGTGTTGTGGGATCAAAAAAATATGTTTTTTGGTGGCGTACATGCTGTCGCCACGAACGAAGATGATACAGATGCATTGTATGGTGGAGGCGATCGCCGTCGTAATGGGTATGTAGCACTCCTATAGATTTAAACCCATGAACAGGACGATTTTAGGTCGCACGATTGTCACACTACTGCTCGTCCTCCTTCAAGAATGTGATTGGCGAGTTAACTCGCCCATGTGTGGTGAACTAAAGTCAGAATCTACGTTTAATAGCCATGAGCTAATGGCTAACAACCATACAGTACTATTTACAGCATCTAAGCGATATTTTTACTCTTGTGAATATTGCGCTGTTTGTACACAACGAGTCGCCTCTTTAGGTCGCTGGTTAATTGGCACTTACGACATTAACTCAGAGCGTGTGAACATCCTACATCGCTTTCAAACTGGCGATCGCCAACGCTATAGCTGGAGTATTCGCTCCGTAGTCGGTTCAAGGGCATTAATGCAGAGTGATTCGTACTACTTTTTGGAGTTGCCTTCAAATCAATTGACCCGGCTTTCCTTAGATGCTGAGTTTGCTCAAAATTCACGTATGCAAAAAGAAAGTGCTCCAATTCCTCAGTTACTGGATGAAGAAGGCACCTTCCTCATAACGCAAACTGTGGATAAAAAGATAACGAGAAACACGATCGAGTATGAGTATTGGGTTCGTCATCCAGATGGAAAATACCAGCGATTGGGCATTGGCGATAGGGTGATTCATCAAGCCGATACAGCCTATCTGTGGAACTTTGAAACCCATCGACCCTTAGCCTACAGCTTGAAAACACGAACGCTCCGCTCAGTTACAGAGCGGCAGTATCAGACTGTAGCTTTGCAACAACAAAACATCCCTGAACCTAATATTCATGTGCAATATCAAATGTCCCCCAGTGCTCGTTTGCACATTGGTCGCAGGTTTGGTAAAGATTGGAACTATAAAATGTCAACGGTTACAGCAGCATCCCTAAAGTGGTAAGTAACCCCACTTCCTGCGATGAAACTCTCTTTGTCTGGGGAGTAATAGATAGCTGTACACGCACTTTGTTAGTACATAGGTACAAACTTTTAATGGAAATCCTTGCTGAGCGCGGATCTTCATCAAAAATCAACATAAAGCAACCTCCCAAATCACCCCGATTTAGCCTCAAACGGCTGAGGCAATTTTTCGACCTGAAAATATTGGTGAAATTTATCCGTTACTTGCAGCCATGCGGAGCGGCTGTCGGCTTTGCGGCGCTTACGCACAAAACTCATTTCGACTAACTCTTGAACATGCTGATAGGCACCTGAGCCGCGCAGTTCTACCAAATCAGTTAAAGTGAGTGGCCCTCGAAGAGCGATCGCCGCCAGAGTTCGCAACGCACCCAACCCTAAATCGACAGGCACCAACTGCTGCACCAAATCTTGATAGGTTTCTCTCAATTGCAACGAATATCCATCAGGCGTTTCGGCTATTTCTAACGCGCTATCTCGCTGGGCATAATCAGCCATTAGTTCAATCAAACTGGCTTGGATGGCGTGGCGATCGCATCCGGCATACTCCACCAGTTTGGCAATCGTTAGGGGTTGCCCCTTCAGGTAAAGAATCGCTTCAATTTTGCTGGCAAGACGGGACATTGTTAAAGGGTCTAGGTTCTGTTTTGAAGCTTGATTTTTGCATACCAACACCTAACTTTTACTAAGTAGGTGGGCGTAATTAAACATAAAACTCTAAAAGTCTGCGCCGCCCGCTGCGCGGGCGGCGCAGACTTTTAGAATCTTGTTTTTATTTAGGTTGAACTATATTTAGGTTGAACTACTTATTAGGCAAACTTGCAAACACCTGCTTGATTAGCTGACTGGTCTTAATGTCGAGGTTCTGCCAGTCTACCTCACCCATTTCATCGAGCAGAGCCGTATCAACTTCAACGGTTACATTGTCTGAGACGCTGAGAATAGAATTGTAATTTTTGAAGCAAATCTGATAGCAAAGCTGCCACAGGTCAACGGTGACTTGCCGCTCGTGATGGGGATGTTTTAGACAAAGCTGGTAAGACGGATGAGGGTGCGGCAGGTGCGCCAAAACCGCCTCCAGTTGGGGCACTTCCTCAGGGGGGGCGATCGCCAGTTGCTTTTGTACTTGCAGCACATGTGCCTGCATTTCAGGCGTAACGCCATCCTGCCAAATGGGTTGCTCTTGGTAAGTTCCTTGCCAAGTCGATTGATCTAACGCCTTGCGGATATTGTCGATCAACCGAATAAACACAGGCTGCATTAAGAGTTCTGCTTGCTGCCACTCATTTACTCTGGCAAACGTTGGTTTACTCATTGCCTTCTCTTTGAAAACACAGTTGAAGCAGCTTGCCTGGACAGATTAACTGGCCAAACTTCATCAGGATTTAACCCTTTGCATCTTCCCCAATCAGGCAGATCTGGATTTATAAGCGTTGGGGTTTATTTGAGTCAGGCTATTCAACTATTCTATTGGCTGTGTGAGGGTTTCGAGAATTTATGAGGTCTTCGCGTGATGCGATCGCAGCTTTATCGTACCTTTACTTAAGGAGCGAGCTGCTTTAGTAAGATTAGATACACCTTGATCTTGTAGGTCTAGGGTGGTATTAATGGTTTTTCAGAAATTAGTTTTTAGACATAGCATTCCATTTGTCCTCATAGCGGTAAAGGCAGCAATACGCCGACCAGTCAGCTAAAGGACAACTGGGCTACTCAGTTTTCAGGGTGCTCTACACGTTCATGGTTAGCTATAAGCACAGGCAAAGGTGAGTCGTTACGTACCGCTTTTTGTCTGTGCTTTTTTTTGCGATCGTCATATTCCAGGCACCACATCCTAGATTGAGCTAGCGTCACCTGCTCGATCTGCTTATGGTTACGCCTCATCTCCGATCCCCAAGTCTGATAAACTTTTTGACAGCGGTATAGTTCGCAGAACGACGCAAAATCAGCAGTTTGGAGGGTAGGCTCGGTGGAAAACACACTCGGTTTGGAAATTACTGAAGTAGTTGAGCAAGCCGCGATCGCGTCGGCTCGATTGATGGGCAAGGGAGACAAAAACGAAGCAGACCGAGTGGCTGTAGAAGCCATGCGGGAGCGGATGAACAAGATTCATATGCGTGGCCGGATTGTAATTGGCGAGGGGGAGCGCGACGATGCCCCCATGCTCTACATCGGCGAAGAAGTGGGAATTTGCACCAGCCCCGATGCCAAATCGTTTTGTAATCCTGATGAACTGATTGAGATTGACATTGCGGTCGATCCTTGCGAGGGCACCAACCTGTGTGCCTATGGGCAGCCCGGTTCAATGGCAGTGCTAGCCATTTCTGAGAAAGGCGGGCTGTTTGCCGCACCCGACTTCTACATGAATAAATTGGCGGCTCCTCCAGCGGCCAAAGGCAAGGTCGATATTCGCAAATCTGCCACCGAGAACCTAAAGATTTTGTCAGAGTGCCTCGATCGGGCAATTGATGAATTAGTCGTGGTGGTGATGAAGCGCGATCGCCACAATGACTTGATTAAGGAAATTCGCGAGGCTGGAGCCAGAGTCCGTCTAATCTCCGATGGCGACGTGTCTGCGGCTATCTCATGCGCTTTCGAGGGCAGCAACATCCATGCGCTGATGGGCATTGGGGCAGCTCCTGAAGGGGTGATTTCAGCGGCGGCCATGCGCTGTCTAGGCGGGCATTTTCAGGGTCAGTTGGTTTACGATCCGGCGATCGTCAAAACCGGATTGATTGGGGAAAGCAAGGAAGCCAACATCGAACGTCTGAATTCTATGGGCATCACTGACCACGACAAAGTGTACGATGCTCACGAACTGGCCTCTGGACAAACCGTACTATTTGCGGCCTGTGGCATTACGTCAGGAACCTTGATGGAAGGCGTTCGCTTCTTTAAAGGGGGTGCCCGGACTCAAAGCTTGATTATTTCTAATCAGTCCAACACCACCCGCTTTGTGGATACGATCCACATGTATGGCGACCAAAAGCACCTGAAATTGAAGTAAGCCCTCAGGACTCACGGATCTCACACGCAAAATTCAGCAAGTTAAATGGGTGTCAGGGGCGTAAGCGCCCCTGACACCCATTTATAGCCGTCGCCACAAACGTTAGGACACTGGGATCAAAGGGGGGTGTGGGGGCTTTGCCCCCAGCCAGGGGTCCACCCCTGCACCCCGTCCTAACCAATCCGTCTATGGCTATAAATGCGTCAATTTAAAAACTGTAGCCTCTACGCCACCCTATTCTTGCAGACTCAGCAGACGAGACTCTACCAAACGATCTATCCAGCTTTCGATATAGGCGCGGTTTTCTTGCTGCTGTTGTAAATCGGCGGTATCTAACGGATGAGGAAGGGTTCCTAAAATGGCAGCGGTTGTTACGCAAAACATGGACTTTTGAAAACTTAAGCAGATTTTCACTCGTAAGTCGTCTTCACGCCGCAGACTATTCATGTAAAAATCATGCAGATAGTCGGGTAGAAAATGGCTCATGTCCTGCATCAGCAATGTGGGCGGAATACCCGCACCTCCGATAGGTAACGGATCGGCAAATAGTGCCCCATAGTTAAAATCTTTTTGATGAGCTGAAATTTGGTGAGCCTGAGCGTTGTAAGAGACGGTTCCAAAAAATGGAAACGATCGCAAAAATACGGCTTCGATATAGGGCACGGCTGTATCTGGTAAGAATGTCAGCCCTGCCGACTCAGGAATAATATTGTAAACCTGGTCTTGGATAGTCACAGCGTAAGTAATTGGCAAGCTAGCTGCATCAATTAAGCGCTGTTTAATGTGACTAACCACGTCGGCGATCGCTCTAATCTCACCCTGATCGTACAGATCCGACAGTTCTAAAAACATCTGGCTCATGACCTGCCAAAATTGCCCCAGAGCACTGTAATAGCAGAGCATCCGCACCTGCTCTGGCAAAAAGTCGGGAAATAGCCCATTGATGCCTCGCATGGGCAGATTTGGCTGCAATTTTGCCCCAATTGCGGCTCTAGCACGAGTTAGAAATTCCGGCGAATCCAGATAAGCGTCTAGACCACCGCCCCCATGCCAGAACATAGCCCTCATGCAATATTCGGCAAATTCGTAGTTAATTCGATCGTGCCCCCAATGGCGCAGTAGTTTGGTTAGGGTGACCTCGCCATTGAAGTACTTGAAAGCCGGAAACAAGACAAGGAATTGATGGTTAGCAATATAGGTGAGGTTCTTCCAGTAAGCATCTAGCACAATGCCATAGCTCTTGAGCACCCCAACAACTTCGAGCAGGTTGTCGGGTGTTTCTGGAATCAGCGCCCCGCCTGTTTCTAAGCGAGTCACTAGGTTGGAGAGGGGATGAGCGGCGGGTTTAGGCGTAGTGACCATGAGCTGAGAGAAGAATGAAGGACGAGAGGGATGTGAGGCTGCGTCGGACTGGTTGCAAGAATCTAGCTACACGCAGCCTGGAATGAGGATTGGGTTTTGCGTTGAAGCTTAATTTCTCTTGGCGCGTAATAGATCAAGCTTTCTAAGATTGCTTAGGGAGTACGCGATCGCAGGGGTTCTACAACACTAGTTTGCATACTGGTTTGAATGACGGACGGAGTGCGGAAGATATCAAGTAATCCATCTCGCATTAAGGGAGCTAGAGAAGTTGTGCTACGTTCATTCGCTAAACTGCCTAAGGCTAAAGACGTGCGTTCACTCCAGCGCAGCATCCAGTTGGGCTGGAGGCCAAGTGTAATTACAAGGGCAAGAATGACAATAGACGGAATGCGGTCTTTCCAGTAAATGGCAGGCAGGTTAGATAACGGATCGGACAGGCGACCAAAAAAGACGCGATTGACCAGATTGAGGAAATATACAGCGGTTAGGGCTGTCCCAATCATGCACAACAGGGTAGGTATCGGAAAAACTAGGATACTACTGCGGTAGATAATAAATTCTGCTACAAATCCCACCATGCCAGGGATACCAGCACTGGCCATGACACCCGCTACCATCAAGGTACCAATTAACGGTAAACCTCGCTCTGGATTGAGCAGCCCCCGCAGCACTGTTACGTCGCGGGTGCCTGTTTTGGCATACACAACACCCACTAAAAAGAACAACAGACCCGAAATGAGTCCATGGCTGACCATTTGGGCGATCGCCCCAGAAACGCTCAGGGGTGAGGCTACGGCGATCGCCAGCAAAATATAGCCCATGTGGCCGACGGAACTATAGGCGACAATTTTTTTCATATCCGTTTGGGCGATCGCCACAAACGAGCCATATAACACGTTGACCACAGCCAACACGGCTAAGATCGGGGCTAAAAGCTGCCATGCTTCTGGAAATAGCCCCAGACCAAATCGCAGCAGTCCATAGGTGCCCAGTTTGAGTAGTACTCCTGCCAACAGCACGGATACCGGAGTAGGTGCTTCGACGTGCGTATCGGGAAGCCACGTATGCAATGGCACAATCGGAATTTTGATGCCGAAGCCAATCAGCAGCACGACAAGCAGCACCAATTGTGTCCCCAGTGGCAGCGCCTGATTTTTTACCACGTCATAGTCAAAGCTAAACGTGTCACTCAACAACGCTAGGCCAAAGAAAGCAGCCAGAATTAAAATGCCTGAAACCGCCGTATAGATGAGAAACTTCATGGCCGCATAACCACGACGCGCCCCACCCCAAATGGCAATAATTAGATACAGCGGAACTAGCTCTACCTCATAAAACAGGAAAAACAGCAGTAGGTTTTGTGCTAGAAACGCCCCAGCCACACCCGATGCCAAAATCAACATGAGGCAGTAATAAAGCCGAGGGCGAGTCACATTGGCATCACTGCTGTAGATAGAGAGCCAAATGAGCAAGCTACTCATTCCCACCAGCGGCAATGCTAAACCGTCCATCCCCAGATGGTAGTTCAACCCCAATGTATCCACCCAGGCAAGCGATTCCTGGAACTGTAATCCCGGTAGGCTTGTATCAAACTGGGCAATAAGTACCCCTGTCCAGATCAACACGCCTGTCGTCAACACCAAAGCAATTTGACGGATACGGCTAGCGGGTACTGCCTGTGGCAGACAGCCGATCAACACTACTCCCACCAACGGCACCCAGATCAAGACACTTAGCATGGCGTTTCCCAGATTTTTCGAGTCAGCACGACTTAGCGATTGAACTTACGCGATTGGATGATGCTATGGCCATACCCCGCCCATAATGTCATCCAAATTGCTTGATTTTCGGGTAGGCGCGTAAATTCTGAGTTATTACAGATGTTCAGTTGACAGATTCAGGGGGTGCGATAGGATTTTGAATGTTAAGCAAGGTTTGGGGTAGCGCTAGGCTAAAAACAGACCAAAACCAGCGTCACTACTACAGCATCCAACCTAGCCAAGCAATCCCTAGAAATACTCCCACGAACAGCGTTAGCAAATAGTGACGCGATTGCCCAGAGATTGTGTACTTTAAGCTTTCGCCGCCCATAAGCGACACAATGCCCATCAAATTCACCATGCCATCCACAATGTACCGGTCAAACCAGGCCGTCAGGCGAGAACCCTGGGTCACAGCTAGAACCACACTGAGACGATAAAGTTGTTCAATGCGAAAATCTTGAGCCAGTAGATCTCGCAGGGAAATCCAGCTTGCGCCCGTCGGTTGAGGTAAGCGGGTACCCAAATAGAACAAGCCGCCTAGCCCACACCCGATCGCACTGGCTAGAACTAAAAGTCCGGCGATCGCCCAGTTGATTTCCTTCCATGCAGGTAACAGGTGCCATCGCGCTAGCATAGCGGGCACCAATAAGGTCGTCACCGTCAAAAAAATTAGTGGCAGCGCCAATAGCCACGACACTTCTGGCGCACGCCGAGTTTTTTCTTGGGGAGACCCGCAAAAAACTAGCCCAAATACCCGCATCAGGCTAAAAGAAGTTAGCCCATTCACCAGCAGTAGCACAACAAATAGGGCGTTAGACAGGGGCCAAATGGTCTCTGCCCATTGGTGCATAGCCCAAAAGCACCCCAAGGGCGCTAGCCCGACTGACCCCAGCGCACCGACGACAAATCCTGACGTGGTAGCTGGCATACGAGATGCTAGACCGCCCATTTCACGCAGATCTTGAGTACTCGTGGTAAGGATAATTGCGCCAGTGCTCATGAACAACAACGCTTTGGCAAGCGCATGGGTAAACAAGAACAGCAGTGCCACCTCGTCTTGCTGCATTCCAACAGCCAAAAATACCAGCCCCATGTATGCACTCGTAGAGTGCGACAGCGCTCGTTTAATGTCAATTTGGGCGATCGCCACCAGCGATGACCCAATGGCCGTAACTGTTCCCAACACCATGAGGGTCGTCAGCGCTACGGGCGACAGCGCCAGAATCGGCTGCATCCGAATTAGCACATACGCGCCACAGGCTACCACTACAGAGTTTCGTAAAATCGAGGCCGGATTTGGCCCCTCCATCGCCTCATCCAGCCAGAGGTTAAGCGGAAATTGGGCACACTTACCTACAGGGCCTGCAATCAACGCCAAGCCCAACAAATTGGCCGTCAGTGGTTGCAGATCTGCCGTCTCAGCCCAATGCGCCAGCGTCGGAAAATCCCAAGTACCCGCGATCGCCCCTAGGGACACCACGCCCATTAACAAGAGCAAATCGCCAACTCGCTTGGTTAAAAATGCATCCCGCGCAGCGGTTACGACTAAGGGTTGAGCATACCAAAACCCCACCAAAAGATAAGTAGACAGCGTTAATGTCTCTAACAAGGCATAGGTTAGGAACAGCGAGTTGCTTAGCACTAGGCCACTCATTGCCCCCTCGAAAAAGCCCATCAACGCATAGAAGCGGGCAAGTGCCCAGTCTTTTTCTAAATAACCTAGCGCAAAGATTTGGGCTAACAGACTCAGGGCTGTTATCAGCACCGCTGCCCCCACACTCACCCGCGACAGCTCTAAGGGCAACGACAACTCTAGATCAAGAACCTTGAGCCAGTCTGTCGGCACATATTGCGGCGGCAGATCCCAAACTGCAAACCACAGCAAAACACTATGGACTAGAGCTAGGAGCGTCATCAAAAAATTGAAGTAGGCAGCAGGGCGAGGTCCCGTGTGACGAATCACGCCTGTTGACCAGGGAATGGTCAGTAAAGCGCCCAAAACACCGTATCCAGGCACCCACCAACTTGTCTGGATGAGAAATTGATTCATCGACAAAATCGCCTTTGTGTCGTTGAGTAAGGTGTGAGTAACAGATCGTAAACGTTAGTTCATTAAACTGTTAGGGCTGACCCAGCCGCAATCCCTAAATGTGAGCAAGATGTAAACATTTGCTAAGCTCAGTGCCCAGGTTAAGCAACGTTACCATCAAGCCAAACATTAGACCTCCTGCATGAATGCTTTTTTGAGGGCGTGAATTGTTTCCCGGCTTCGTCGGGAAACAATTCACGCAGAAGGTCTATTGATAGTTAGAAAAGGCAAATAAGTCGTGCTCTGCCGGACTGTATCCCCCCAACCGATACTCTTGGACATTCTCTGAAAGAACGTTCTTTGAGTAGTCCCTAAATGCAGTTGTTATCGGGATCATCTCCTGCCATAACACTAACGTGACACAGTTAGCAGAGCAAGTGAAATGAACTTCAAGATCCTGCTCACTAAACCGTCTTAGTTAGACCTCTTGGCTGAATCATGCATTCAGGCAAGAGGTCTAGTGTGCTGATTTGAGTTGTGCTGATTCTAGTATTAATCCGGCTGTGCGTTGTTCAAATCCTTAATGAAAAATAGTGCAATTCAACCTAAATAAAAACAAGATTCTAAAAGTCTGCGCCGACCGCTGCGCGGTCGGCGCAGACTTTTAGGGTTTGATAGGACTACCTAGGGTTTTATGTTTAATTACACCTAAAATCATGACAAGCTTAGGACTACCCAAGAAGGATAGGCATGGATTCAGGTAATCTGAGGGAGAGCATCTCATCACACCGTGACTAAAAATGTCCACTACCCAGCGCCTTCAAATGCCCCGATTGTCAACTTGGCTCCGCCTCTGCACAGTGCTTATTATTGCCTGCTGCTTCTCATTGATGAGCTGGCTTCAATCGCCTTCAGCCTTTGCCCTGACTCAAATTCGGCTATTCGATATCTCACACGCAGCCTGCCCAGCCGATGTGGCTGAAGGGGCAGTTACATCTGGGGGAACCAGTATGCCTGCTGACTGCTTCATCATTACTGGGAAAGCCGAAAACCCCACTAACAAGATTGTGCTCAACGCCGATATCTTTGGGCGAATTTATGATGCCAACAACAATTCAGTCATGCAAAATCGCACCCGACTAGGCTCCATTGAAGAAGTGCCTCCCGGCATTAGCGATTTTGAACTGCGAATTAGTGTAGCAGCCAATCAAGCTACTCCCCTGAAGCTAGAGCAGTTCAAAGCATCCGGTTTTACAGGTAAAGTGCGGCGCTAGAGTGATCAACAAACGCGCTAAAACGCTGTTGTCGTTGCCAAGCTGCTAACGGCCTGTCCGACGAACTGGAGCAAGAAAATTGCCAGCATAGGTGACAGATCTAGTCCACCCAAGGGAGGAATGATCCGGCGGAACAGATTTAGGTAAGGATCGGTGAGCTGACTTAGCGTTGCAAAGGGTTGGCTATAAAAATCAATGTTGGGAAACCAAGTCAACAAGATCCGCACGATCAACAACACCGTGTAGATCTGCAGAAAATAGCCTAAAGACTGAGCAACCAAAGCGACAGAACTATTCATAGGTTACACATGTTAATGGATGGAAACGCAGTCAGTAAATTCTACGTCTAGTCTAGAGCGACTGGCTGAATAATGGCCAGAAGGAGACGTTTAGAGCATCAGCTATCTGCTATGAGAAGCCGTTGCTTCTCCTCAGGTGCTATGAGAAGCCGTTGCTTCAGCTGGCACAGCAACTGTCACAACGGATGTAATTGTGTTGCTTCTCCTCAGGTGCTATGAGAAGCCGTTGCTTCTCATCAGGAATGACCCTCGGCTTCGAGGCCAGCCTATGGAGGTCAGTCGCCGCATCTGCTACCGCATCTGCTACCGCATCTGCTACCGCATCTGCTACCGCATCTGCTAATAGTCTAAGGCTCCCTATATCTAAGCTTAACGGACTAACGTCACCCGTCTCCTTTGACCTTCTCGATAGAATCTAATCGCGAACCGCCGCCATTGATGCCGCCGAGTTTGAGACGAACGTCATCAATCGCCTCGTTCAATTGAGCAATTTTGTCTTCCAATCCCCGCCGAGATACCTCAATGCTCTGCTCGGTTGGGAGTTGTCGCTTTTCTCCCTTCTTCCCGTCTAAACGCGAAAATTTCTTTTCTGATTCCAAGGTGTCTTGTTTGGAGAGTCGAGGAGCCACCAGGGTTCCCAAAACACCGCCGACGACACCGCCCACTAAAGCACCCACCAAAAATCCACCAAAAAAATTATCTTGTTGACTCATCGCTAATTTACCAGTTCTAAACTCCAGGTTCTGAATTCGACAGCCCCATACCGTGCAGTGATTTTTTGGAAGTGTGGATGTTGACCAGACTTTCAAAAAGTATTACATCAATATCACTAACTTGAATTCTAAGCCTATAAATGAAGGCTTTTGGTCTTTTGAACTCAGCTCTTAAGTAGATGGGCGTAATTAAATATAAAACCTTAAAAGTCTGCGCCGCCCGCTGCGCGGGCGGCGCAGACTTTTAGAATCTTGTTTTTATTTAGGTTGAACTACTTAGCCCGAAGTCCCCTATTCTTTAAGTCCTACATTTCTCAGTAGGTTTCTTGCTTGAATGCTTTATTGGGAGAGGATTTGAAAGAGCTGCTCAGAAGGTGCCAAACGTGCGATCGCCTGCATCCCCTAGTCCGGGGACAATATATCCCTGGGTATTTAGCCCTTCATCAATAGCAGCCGAGTAGATTTCTAAAGCTGCATAGGTACCGCCCAGCTTTTGTAGTGCTTGGGGTGCGGCCACCACCGAAATAATTCTAATTAAACCTGGATCGATGCCTCTGGTAGTTAGCTCTGACATCACGGCCATAATAGTGCCCCCTGTCGCTAGCATTGGCTCTGGAATCAGCACTCGTGTGTTGGGAGAGAACTGGTCGGGCAGTTTATTTAAGTAGCAGCTTGCTTCTAGTGTTTCTTCATTTCGCACCAGCCCGATGTGATAAATGGAGGCTAACGGTAACAGCGCCTGTGCCCCATCCAGCAGCGATAGCCCTGCTCGTAAAATTGGCACTACGGCCACGGGCACATCAGGATTAATAAACGTTGCCGCACAGGGGGCTAGAGGCGTGTTCACTTCGGTGTCAATGGTTGCCAGCCAGTCACGGGTTGCTTCGTAGGTTAGCCATCGCCCTAGCTCGGTCATAGCACTACGAAACAAAACGGTTGGCGTGGCTTCATCACGAGCAACAGCCAGCCAGTGCTTAATCAGGGGATGAGTCGGAACGTGAACGCGCAGTTTGAGAGCCATGCTTGACAGACGATGAAGACTTGAACTTCGATAGTTGAGAGGGGCTGCTAAATAATATGTCATGCTGAGATTGGCCTTGACCGTGACCACTCAGTTCTAAGATGACCAGAAAACAGAAGTTTCCCCACCTAATCGGCTCCAAGTGGACATCCCAACAGTCAACGTGGGGTTGGAGACACTTTCAAGTGGTAAACCGCAAAAACGAAGGGCAGTGGGTATTCGCAGAACTGGTAGCGGCGTGTGACCCGGATGTGCGCTTTTGGATGAACGCACAGCAGTTAAAACAGCGATCGCTTTGGCAGGCAGGCTGGAAATCGCTGGAAGAACAGCGAACTAGCGCGTTGGCCGACGACGCTGAAGAAATTCAGGAATATCAAGCCCCGGTTTAGCAATAGGGCTAGACGATGGGGTAGCGGATGAGCCAAGAGGAGGAGCCGTTACAGAGCGTCGTAGTGGCGCGACCCGAGCATCAGGAACTGAGGCATGGTCGGGTGCAAAGCCTGTGGCAATCACAGTGATGCGGACTTCTCCCTGAAGGCGATCGTCTATAACTGCACCAAAAATAATGTTGGCGTTTGGATCAACCGCTTCATAGATGATCTCTGCCGCTGCATTTACCTCATGCAACGTTAGATCCGTACCCCCGGTGATGTTGAATACAACACCTCTGGCCCCGTCAATAGATGACTCTAATAATGGCGATGAGATTGCCGTCATAGCAGCTTCGCGGGCTCTAGACTTACCTGAGCCAATGCCAATACCCATCAACGCAGAACCAGCGTCGGCCATAACTGCCCGGACATCGGCAAAGTCTACATTGACCAATCCAGGAATAGTAATGATGTCTGAGATACCCTGTACCCCTTGGCGCAAAATGTCGTCTGCGACTCGAAACGCTTCTTGAACCGGGGTTTGCTCTGAGATTACGGTCAGCAGTTTGTCGTTCGGAATAATAATCAGGGTATCTACTCGACTCTGGAGAGCCGCTATTCCCTCCTCGGCCTGACCTGTGCGTCGTTTTCCTTCAAATGTGAAGGGTCGCGTTACAACGCCGACAGTTAACGCACCAATTTCTTTGGCAACTTCTGCCACGATGGGTGCTGCTCCAGTCCCAGTGCCGCCCCCCATGCCCGCTGTAATAAATACCAGGTCAGCATGTTCTAGAGCGCTTGCTAGCTCATCGCGAGATTCTTCGGCAGCTTTTTGTCCAATTGCTGGGTTGCCGCCAGCCCCCAGTCCACGGGTCAGCTTTTGACCTACTTGAAGCCGATTTAGGGTGGTTGCGCTAGTCAAAGCTTGAGCGTCGGTATTGACTGACCAAAACTCAACCCCTGCTACTTCGCTGGCGATCATGCGGTTGACAGCATTACAGCCGCCGCCGCCGACACCGATCACTTTGATCCGGGCAAGGCTACCTGGCATGATTTCACTACTCCCAGACTCTTCTGCGATCGCGCCATTAGCGTCGCGCACTTGATTTAGATGTAGCCCAGAATTTAACCCAGAGTTACCGAAAGGATTTGCGGTGTTCATTGATCATAGATGTATCGAGATGATGACTTGGCAGCGTTAGCTTAAACCACTACCAATCTACTATCGAATGCGCTCAATGTTGAATTGAGCCTTATGAAAGCTCTTTTCTTCTTCAGCATTCTTAATAATATCAAGGCAGGCAAGCCGTAATTGTAACTAACTATAGACGATGTTGCAGTAAAAACCAATTAAACTTCTAATACTTGAGTACGGATAGCGTCAGCTTAATAAAGGTAGCGCTATCTGTAGCGTTTAGATTTGCCTAGCTACCACCAGTTCATAATGTCTGATGATTAGGGAGTAAGTAGATGGGCGTAATTAAATATAAAACCTTAAAAGTCTGCGCCGCCCGCGCAGTAGGCGGCGCAGACCTTTAGAATCTTGTTTTTATTTAAGTTGAACTACTTGTTGCAGGTGCGGAGCGCCTGCAATATCACTCAGATGCGTCAGTCTTAAATTCAATCAGTCTTAAATTCAATCAGTCTTAAATTCAATCAGTCTTAAATTCAATCA
>JBBQFG010000038.1:0-27794 GCA_038321765.1 Elainellales cyanobacterium | reverse complement strand
CGCCCCGGCGCAGTGGCGTTTAGCACCAGCAACAGCGCCTCGATTAAAACTGCAACGGCTCCTATAACAGCCCATGTTCCTGCAATACCTTGAATAAAATAGGTACCATCTTGCCGTAATCGATTCATGTTCGTTCTAACTGCATTAACAAAACCATCAGGCACGATCAGCGGTGATCAATACTTTCGTTCTTGGGGTTGAAACAGCGTAATCGTAACCGGGCGATAGCGAATCTCAATCCCTGCTGGAGAATAGTATGCCATCGTGTGTTTGAGGAAGTTGCCATCATCGCGATCGCCATAATCCTCCCGCGAGTGCGATCCCCGGCTTTCTTGACGGTTGAGTGCGCCCGTTAGAATAATTTCACCGACGGTCAACAAGCTTTGCAGCTCCAGTGCCTCAACTAGTTCGCTATTCCAAACCGTGCCTTGGTCATCTAAGTAAACCTGCTCTGCTTGTTGACGAATCGTGCGGAGTTTTTCGAGTCCTTCGGCCATGACGCTCTCGGTACGAAACACGCCACAATGCTCGGTCATGCAGTCTTGAAAGGCTTGGCGAACGTGCCCAATGCGATACTGACCGGGCTGGTCTAACAGCCCCTGCATCCGCTGCTCGGCTTCACTAATATAGTGCTGCTCGTCAATTTCAGGGAGTTTGCGGTTCTCAACGTAGCGGGCGATCGCGGCTCCGGTTCTGCGTCCATAGACCACACATTCCAGCAGCGAATTGCTACCCAAACGGTTAGCCCCATGCACCGACACGCAGGCGGTTTCCCCGGCGGCAAAAAAGCCGTCTACTAGCCCATCGGGGCTGCTACGCACCTGCCCATCAGTGTTAGTAGGAATGCCGCCCATAGAATAATGTACCGTAGGGCGCACGGGGATTGGCTGATGCACTGCGTCAATGCCCACCAATCGATGTGCTTCTTCCCAACAGAAAGGAATGCGGCTCATGATGTGCTCTTTGCCCAAGTGCCGCACGTCCAGATGCACCAGCGGGCCGCCTGCCGTACCGTCTAGATGAATGCCTCGCCCAGCACGAATTTCTTTGACAATTGCCCGTGAGGTAATGTCGCGCGGCGCTAGCTCCATCCGGCTGGGTGCATAGGTTGCCATGAAGCGATCGCCCTCTGAGTTGATCAAATAGGCTCCTTCACCTCGCACCGCCTCCGAGATCAATACCCCTACTGGATATAGCCCTGTCGGATGAAACTGCACAAATTCCATATCTTCCAGCGGCAACCCCGCCGCCGCTGTCATCGCCAGCCCGTCTCCTGTGGAGGCGTAGTCATTGGATGTGGTGTTATAAACCCGGCCATAGCCGCCCGTGGCAAACATGATGGCCTTTGCTCGTACGACCTGGAGGAGGCGATCGCGGATGCGATACATCACTAATCCCTTGGCCTGCCCGTCTTCTAAGATCAGGCGCATAACGTACCACTCGTCGTAAATCGTCACGCCATAGCGCCGCAGGTTGTTCACCAATTCATGCAAAATAGCATGGCCTGTTTTATCGGCGGCATAGCACGTCCGCTTATGAGAGTGCCCACCAAAGGCGCGTTGGGCAATGCGCCCATCAGGTAAACGTGAGAACAGCACGCCCATATGCTCCAGATCAATCACCACATCGGGCGCTTCACGGGTCAAAATTTCTACCGCATCTTGATCTGCTAAATAATCTGACCCTTTTACGGTGTCAAAGGCGTGGGCTTCCCAAGAATCCTCAGGGTCTACATTCTTAAGCGATGCCGCCATGCCGCCTTGAGCCGCAACAGAATGCGATCGAATTGGGTGGGTTTTAGCGATCACCGCTATGCTCAACTGGGGATTAGTACGGGCAATTTCAACAGCGGCACGACAGCCAGCCAGCCCGCCCCCCACAATAATCACATCATGCTCAATCATGGTCAGTGCTCTAGGTGTGCTCCTAATATTTATACTGACGTAAAAAGAAGTTCCTCGCCCAGTGGATGAGGAACTTCGTCAGAGAAACGTAGACTTTAGTGAAATCAAGCAGTGAAATCAAGCAGTGAAATCAAGCAGTGGAATCAAGCAGTGAAATCAAGCAGTGAAATCAAGCTGTCTCAGCCGCTACTCCGGCAGGATGTGCAGAAGTGGCTGGGTTGGTACTCGTTGAGGTAGCAAGGCTAACTTCGGTGAATTCAATGTGATTTAACAGCGTCGTAACAAAAGCAAATAGCAAAAAGGGTAACGACAGCACCAAAATCAGCCCAATCGTAATCAACGCATACATGGGGCGACTGGTACCCATTAGCGCCAAAGCGCTAGCCAAACTTAAGAAAATTACAATCAGCCAAACCACTACTTGTCCATAGATGTCACCGAAGGACAGCGTACAAGCAACGCGATACTTTTGTATGTTATTCATGACCATCCATCTATAGCCCTTAGCCATAACAGTAAAGGCAGTTGCCTCAGAACGCGCATATCTAAATCTCTCTTAAAGTTGCCGCAACATTTGCTTAATGATTATCTGTTCTGTTTGATACTCGTTTGAGCTGTGGTAGTCCTAAACTGGTAAGGATTTTTTGAAGCGCGGACAAAGCCCGCGCTTCAAAAAATCCTTACATCCACATCCCTACCTGAGCTATTCCGTAGCATTGTGACTCAGAAGAGGCCTTCAAAAAGAGGCGTTGCTGAATCTTGGAATGTAGCTTGCTTCCCGTAGGGTGGGCAGTTCATCCCGCCGTTCAGCAACGCCCAAAAAGAAAAGTCCCATTGCTGTATTTCTGCTAACCCTTACCCACTTCACTCATTCCTTTGCTACATCAATACCTTTTGTTTTATAAGCCCTATGATGTGTTGACGCAGTTTAGCCAGCCATCAGCACAGACCTCAGATGCTCCTATCTGTGCCACGCTTAAAGACTTTATTCCAGTTTCTGATGTGTATCCAGTGGGTCGGCTCGATCGCGACAGTGAGGGCCTGCTACTGCTTACGGGAGATGGGCGCTTGCAACATCGACTTTCTGATCCCAAGTTTCACCATCCTCGTACCTATTGGGTGCAGGTAGAGCGGGTGCCAGATGAGACTGCGCTCCATCAACTGGAGCGGGGAGTGATGGTTCAGGGTTACCAAACCCGCCCGACTAGGGTTCGTCTGATGAGAGAAGAACCAAACCTGCCGCCTCGCAACCCTCCTATCCGAGTACGCAAACGTATTCCAACATCGTGGATAGAAATGACTCTGACTGAAGGACGCAACCGCCAGGTGCGGCGGATGACTGCTGCTGTTGGGTTTCCTACGTTGCGTTTGGTGCGGGTAGCCATTGGAGGGCTAACTCTAGATGGGTTACAACCTGGTCAGTGGCGATCGTTGACCCCTGCTGAAGTGACCAGAATAAAAGAAGAAATGTAAAAGCTTGTTGTAAGTCTCTCGAAGCCTCCATGTCAATTTTGCATCTTCTGTTTAGCGCTCATGCCAGAGATGAAAAAGCGACAGTTGTCTGCATATCGTGCGGGGTTTTGTTTAGAACTGCGTAGAAAATCTGGTAGTCCTAAATTGGTAAGGATTTTTTGATGGGCGGGCTTCGCCCGCCCATCAAAAAATCCTTATAGCCATAGACGGATTGGTTAGGACGGGGTGCAGGGGTGGAACCCCTGGCTGGGGGCAAAGCCCCCACACCCCCTTTGATCCCAGTGTCCTAACCTTTGTGGCGACAGCCATACATCAATACCACTACCATTTTACGAGTAGATGAAAGTTGGATGAAGTGATAGCATCTATCCGGAATATTGCGTATTCTCTTAGTACAGGGTTTTTATACTGGCTTGTAGATTTCCAATTCGCCCCAGGTATCTACAGCGCTTTATGTATGGTTTTGATGCTGAGTTGCGGTTTAGAGCCTTGATTTCTAAGCATTTTTTGAATCATTTGACTTGCCTGAACGGCAGGCTGAATTTCCGAGTCTAAGATCTAATGGTAACTTGAGCCATTTTATGGTTGTGACTTTATCTAACCAAGCCTCTGATCCGTCTTTGGCGGAGTTAATTGACTACAGCGTCCGGGCATCGGCGCTCAAGCAGGCAGGGCGATCGCTAATGACACCCGGCGATACGGTTCTGGCCAAGCAGGTGAGCTGGCTTCCCGACGGTGATATAGTTGCTCTCTTTAATGCCGACCTGTTGAATCTTGAGAGTTGCGACTTAGAGCAAAGGGTGATGCTTTCCCCACTGCGCGATCGCGACCTAAAAGTACTAGTTGACTGGTTTACTCACGAAAGCATTGGCGATATCGAAACTGACGTTCATCATTACCTACAGCAGCTCATGCCCGAACCCTGCTGGGAAGATGACCCATTCGACTTTTTGCAAGACTATCTGTAGCCATAGCCCCAACTATCTCGTCTAAGTAGTTCAACCTAAATAAAAACCAAATTCTAAAACCCTGCGCCGCCCGCTGTGCGGGCGGCGCAGGGTTTTAGAATCTTATATTTAATTAAGCTTACCTACTTAGAACCCTACTGTTTTGGTGGCGCGCAACGCACACCACCAAAACAGTCCTGATCCTCACCAATCTGCCTATGGGTGTTGCTGATTTCATGTATGAATTTTCTTGAAAGGGGCGCTCTGCAACCCTTTCAAGAAAATTCATACCCAGATTAAGGAATGCCTGCCTATAAGGTGGTTCCAACTGTGGTGGACCACTTCTGAGCCAGTTCAGATGGTGTCGTATTTTCGTAGAGTTCAAACGGCTGGTGAATCCAGGGATTGTTGGCAAGATAGTCAACGTAGTAGTCAGGCGCGATCACAGAACACTGCTTGTACCACAACACCGCAGTCCGAATTTCATCAATATAAAATCCGTAGCGAGAGTTGAGCCAGTCAATACTGCGTTTGAGACTTTCGCCAGAATCCACCAGGTCATCCACTAGCAAAACCCGGCTTCCTACATTGGCGGTAGTCATTGCTAAATCGCGGGAGAAAGTAATTGCCCCTCGGACTTGTCCGCGAGTACCTCCGTATGAAGCAGTGGATAAAATTGCTATCGGCTGGTCGTAAATGCGGGAGAGCAGGTCACCAATGCGTAATCCTCCTCGAGCAAGGCAAACAATTTGATTGAACTCCCAGTGGGATTCATAGATTTTGGCGGCTAGCTGTTCAATTTTTTGATGATACTCTGGCCAAGAGACGTGCAGGTCTGACATTGTTAGAAAGCTGAGGGTTAGAAAGCTGAGGGTTAGAAAGCTGAGGACGGCGGGATGAAGGATGTGAGAATAATACAACTGGATCGTTGAAATTCCCTAGAACTCTGTTTGGCCGCTGTAATTGAATTAAAAGTGGAATTGAGCAAATATTTCATTAGGGTCAGTGGGTAGAGGTCATTAAACCTCAGAACTTAAACCTCATATTTCCCTGCAAGTGAACCGTAGCGTCAAATTTTCGTTAGTCCTAAACTGGTAAGGATTTTGAGATGGACGGCTTTGCCCGCCCATCTCAAAATCCCTACCTCAATAAGTAGTTCAACCAAAATAAAAACCAAATTCTAAAACCCTGCGCCGCCCGCTGGGCGGGCGGCGCAGGGTTTTAGAATTTTATATTTAATTACGCCCACCTACTTATAGCCATAGTCATAAAGCTTAGGACATGCCAGCATCATTCCCGCGCAGGCGGGAATCCACCCCCGCACCTATCGAGCAGATGGATTCCCGCCTGCGCGGGAACGACAGGGAGGCGTCCTATTGATCATGGCTACCGCTATAACATTTTTATCGTTCTCGGTTGTTCGCTTGATCAGGCCTCCTCTTTATCAGGCCTCCTCTTGATTAGACCTCCTGCATGAATCGTTTCCCAGCGAAGCCAGAAAACGATTCACGCTCTCAAAAAAGCCCTCAAAAAAGCATCTAGGCAGGAGGTGTGTATTGTTCTTGTGATGCCAGTAAGTTCTGGACTGAGCCTGAGTTACTGAGCGTCTGGATTACTTAAGGCTCCATTGACATTTGGGAGTGCCACTGGGACTGGATCAGACGGTGGCGGCGCGGGCTGATAGGTTTCAGGGGGATTCGGATCTGGCTTTATTTTGGGGGGAAGTGGCACAAATTCTGTAGTAGGAGCCGGATTTGGTTCTGATGGAACGTAAGGTTGCGGGTCGGCTCCAATATCATCCGTGGTTTCTGGTAACGGATCGAGCGGTTCATCCAAAAGAGGAGTTTCTTCAAGGGGTTCCTGAGATCTGAGGGGCGATCGCCCCGTCGGAACATCCTCCGAAAATCTCTCTTGCTCTGAGTAGACACTATTGACCGAACGGCGGCGATTAGGCCGATTGAATTCTTCGGGGATAGTCAAAGGTGTCGATAGATCAACCGGATCGTCGCCCACCCATCCTTCAATCGATGGAAACGACTGCTCATTGTTAAGAATTGGAGACAGTAACGACGGGTTATTCGTGCTGTTCAGGTTGTGAGTTCGCAGTACCCAGCCAAAACTAGCTCCTGCCAGCCCTGCTGCTAGAGACGTTAATCCTAAAGCTAATGGTATCCACAGCTTAGAAGTGCCTCTTTTGGTTTGAGAGTTAAGCACTGTGACCTTAGTTTGAGTGTTGGAGTTAGGCGCGGTGTATCCCGTTGGGGAGCTTCCAGGTAGGCGAGGTTTCGTCGATGTATAGCCATTCTGCCCATGGTTGCTTTGATTACCAATGGTGTGGGTAGGGGCCTTGGGTTGCGGTGTTGAAGCTAAGGGCGTTGGTTCTTGAAGGGTGGTGACAACAGGCTGAAGGGTGGTTTTGTCGGATGATGAGGTGTTGTGACCCTCATGGGTGCTTGAGTCTAGAGTATTTGAATCTGGAGTGTTTGAATCTGGAGGATCTGAGTCTAGACTATTTGGCTCTAAAGAGTTTGACTCCAGAATAGGCCATGTGGCAGCCGTTTCGTATGGGGCGATCGCCGCTGTTGGGATTACGTCTGGCAGTTCTGAAGGCAAAGCAGGTGTTGATGGGGTGGGTTGAAAATTTGCCAGTGAGTTAATCCAATTGTGAAGGTTAGGAACAGGGCTGATTTTACCGGGCTGCAACACCACAAACAGCATTTCAGCTTCGATAAAATATTCCAAAACGTTAATTTGTGGGTCAATCGGCGAATTGAGCCGCTGGCGCACTGAAGATAGAACCTGATCTGGATCAGGATAAATTCTTACAGGGAAATTCAGACTCTGGATTACCACAGTTTGAGCTAAACCCAGATGCAACGCCTGGTAGGTAACCGTCCAGTCATTCTGCTCTAGAACTGCTTGAATTTGGTACTTACCATGTTGTAATGTTGCGCCAGCCGTCAGGTTCATATCAAAATACGTGGGAATTGGGGTGATGAAAATCTTACCAATTTTTACCAATTATGGCAGGGCAATTGGGATTGTGGGATCGTGGCGCGATCTTCCGCGTAAGAATTTAGTAGAAGTAGAGATGTATAGCTGTCGCCACAAAGGTTAGGACACTGGGATCAAAGGGGGTGTGGGGGCTTTGCCCCCAGTCAGGGGTTCCACCCCTGCACCCCGTCCTAACCAATCCGTCTATGGCTATAAAGAGCACGTCTCCATTAATCTTTGATAAAAGTTCGGGTAAGTAGTTCGACCTAAATAAAAACAAGCTTCTAAAAGTCTGTACCGCCTGTGCAGCGGGCGGTACAGACTTTTACGGTTTTATAGCCATAGTCATAAAGCTTAGGACATGCCAGCGTCATTCCCGCGCAGGCGGGAATCCACCGCCTATGCCTGATGTCTGCCATCATCAAGCCTCACTCATGCCAGCGTCATTCCCGCGCAGGCGGGAATCCACCCCCAGTCAAGCGGCTCCACTGGGAAGGCAACATGAACATGCCAGCGTCATTCCCGCGCAGGAGGGAATCCACCTCCGCACCTATCGAGCAGATGGATTCCCGCCTGCGCGGGAGTGACAGGGAGTCGTCCTATTGATCCTGGCTACCGCTATATGTTTAATTACGCCCATCTACTTAGTGGTATTGATGTAATGATTTTTTGAAGCGCGGGCAATGCCCGCGCTTCAAAAAATCATTACCAATTTAGGACTCCCAAAGTTCGTTGTCATTCCCTTGAAAACTGCTTTTTCACAAATGCTTCTGCTTCAGTGCGACCCTGCAATTCGCCATCCAGGGTTGCGATGAGCAGTGTTTCTAAGATCTGTTTAAATTGTTCTCCAGGCTGGTAACCCAATCGTCTGAGGTCATTGCCCGATAGAGGAGGTTTGATACGAGACCAGCAGGTGAGGTAGCGCCAGATGATTTTGCGCTGGAACCGGGAACTGCGAATGCCTACAAGAGTTAGAGTGCGTAGATCGTAGCGGCTCAGTAGATGAACAATTTGGCTAGGGCGATCGCCTGCCCTCAACTGGGTTGCCATGCCAGTTTCTATCGCTGCCAGATGCGTCAAGCGATCGCTACTATCCGCTGGAAGCTTTAGCCTATTTGCCACCTTTCCTCGGTCGAGAGCTGGCAAATAGGCGAGGATTACCTCCAGTAACACTTGCCAGTGGTCTAGGGTGCTTGTAGCCCCGAAGCGGGTCAGCCACCGATCGCCTAACCGGAGTTGCCACCATAGGGTTTCGTCTAGCACCAATTGTGGGTGTAAACACTTCAAGGCATCTAAGTCAGCTAGCTGTCGGACGGCAGTTTTCCAGTAGGGAGCTTCCAAAATGTACTTCAGCTCACGCTTAAGCCGAGACTGTAGGGCTGGAGTACTCGCCATCTCGGTTTGGGTGCGGTCGTAAATGCCGCTGGCGATCGCATAGCGAATGTAGGCTTCGGTCTGTGGCTCTAGCGAAAACCCCAGCCGTACCGAAAACCGAACGGCTCGATAAATTCGCGTGGGGTCTTCAATGAAACTATTGACATGAAGCACCCGAATCTGACGATTTTGTAGATCAATTAGCCCACCAAAAAAATCTAGCAATTCACCTCGGCGTGGTTCTGTTAGCCGAATGGCCAGGGCGTTAATAGTGAAGTCTCGGCGGTAAAGGTCTTGCCGAATCGAGCTAGCTTCAACTTCTGGGTTGGCAGCGGGGTAGGGGTAAAACTCGGTGCGGGCAGTGGCGATGTCGATACACAGGGACGCTAGGATTGGGTCATTGTGCCAGATTAAGGCGGCAGTCTGAAAGCGCCCATGAATTTGCAAGCGCACCTGAGGATATTCTGTTTCAATAGCGCGGGCTAGGGCTACCCCTGCCGCCTGATCTGCCGCGCTGTGAAACCCATCTACTACCAAATCCACATCGGGGATCAATAAGGCTTTGGCATCTGCCAGAAGCAAATCTCTGACGGCTCCGCCTACCATAAAAAGCTGCCAGCCATTTGCCTCTGCCAAGTCTGCTATGCTGCTCAGCAGGTTCCACAACGGAGTCGTAAGGCGATCGCCCAACATCTGCCACATCATCGCAGGCACCGGACAGGCGTTGCCCCAAAGCTTCTCTCCGGCACCCTCGCCGTTCTCTCCCTCCCCCCCGGCCTCTCGTTCCCGCTGTAATACTTGCCGCAATAGATCCGTCCGCGTCACAATCCCCACCAACTGATCATTCTGGAGCACAGGCAGTCGCCCAATGTCATACGTCACCATCAGCGACTGCATTTCAGACAGCGACGTGTCAGGCGTGATGGTCTTGAGGCTGGTTGTCATGTAGCCCTTTACGGGGGCATGGCTAAAACCGTGGTGCAGTGCTAAATCTAAGTCTCGCCGAGAAATAATGCCAACCAGTTGGTCGTGCCGATTTACAACGCATAGCCCTGAGTGGCCATAGCGCAGTAGAATGCGCTGAGCTTCGGCGATCGCCGTATCAGGGCGAATGGTTCGTACAGGAGCCGACATGATCTGACGGGCGGTAGAAGGCGGCGGCAGACTTGCCCTAACCTGTTGTAAAAGTTGACTCAGCACTGCATCTGGATCGGTCGTCCGCAGTGTAACGGCAGCCGCGCTAGGATGTCCTCCTCCACCCAGTGCCTGAAACAAGGGACTCAAATTAACCCCCCGTCCCCGCGATGATGCCCGCGATCGCCCAATAATTGTCAGCCGTTCTTCAGCGGTTTGGTCTTCTCTTCCAGTTTCGCTCGGCTTCCCCCCGCCATAGCGAGCCGCCAACAGAAGTAGATCACTTTCAGTCAAGTTGGTTAAATGACTTGCAAGGCTTGACAGTCCAGGGACATACTCTGCTACGTCCAGCATGATCCAGGCTAGCGTATACCCCTGTTGCGTCTCCGTTTGAAGGTTCGCCAGCGACACACTCAACAATTCCTGCAATAGAGGTGTTAGCCCAGGATTCACATATTGCGACAGAGTGGGTATGTTTGCCCCTTGCTGCATCAGCCAGGTTAGGGCTGCGGCATCGCGCACCGTAGTTTGCTCAAAGGTTAGCGATCCGGTATCTACATGGATGCCCAGTGCCATCACGGTTGCGATCGCCGAGTTTACGGTCATACCTTGGTGCTGTAATTGCTCGACAACCAACGTGGTACTAGCTCCAACGGCCTCTATCCACGTTCGTTGAGCTGGGATATCGCTAACCCCCTCTAAATGATGGTCGTAGACAAAAATTTCGACATCAGGTAACGTCAACCAGTCTGCCGCTTTGCCCAGGCGATCGCGCCACTGCGTATCAACCACCGTAATCGAGCGAATGGTAGCTGGGTCAACCGCCCGCCGTTCAATCAGGGAAAACTGATCGCGGTAAAATGCCAAAAACTGTTGCACAGTTGGGTGACAGCCTCCCGTCAGCACCACCCGCGCTCCAGGATGCAGGCACGTCAAGCCCACGGCTGCTCCAAGGGTGTCGAAATCGGCAGTGGTGTGACAGAGGATCAAGTGCATGGGACTGGGATTATGGGATTCTATGGCGTTGCTGAATCTTGGGATAAAGCTTGCTTCCCAAAGGGTAGGCAATTCATCCCAAGATTCAGCAACGCCGATTTTATTTTAGAAGGCGTGCTCAGCGTGCGTTCTATAGCTGTCGCCACAAAGGTTAGGACACTGGAATCAAAGGGGGTGTGGGGGCTTTGCCCCCAGCCAGGGGTTCCACCCCTGCACCCCGTCCTAACCAATCCGTCTATGGCTATAAAATAAAATCCATAGCTACAATCAGCAACACCCAATTTCTGATAGCTTAACTACTAGAGGTAATTGTCAGCAGGGTCTTGCCCTATTCAATAGAGAGCGTTGCATCCTGTTATATGCCTTTATCCTGTTAAACCTCGTCTAACTTAAAACCTAGAGTTTTCCCTCACCCTTTTCATATATGCCGAAGGCTTTAAGCCCTCTCCCTAGGGAGAGGGACTTTGAAAGCTTTTCCGGCTCCCCTCGCCCTTTGGGAGAGGGGCTGGGGGTGAGAGCTAAAACTACAGTTCTCAACGTGGACTTGGTTTATATGCCTTTAACAGTTAGACTTTCGCCAATTTTTGCTGTGTTATAAGGAAAGCCGTTATGTCTATTGTGTTTCAATTTGCTCTGGCAGCGCTGGTTCTTCTGTCATTTGTGATGGTAGTGGGAGTGCCAGTAGCCTATGCCTCTCCCCGAAACTGGGATCAGTCTAAACGGCTCATTTTGTTTGGTTCGGTCTTATGGTTAGGACTGGTGGTTGTGGTCGGTGCATTGAATTATTTGGTGGTTTAAAGATCTATGGCAGTTTTTGAAGGCACATTTACTCAGACCGAGTCGTTGCGGTTTGCCATTGTAATTGGTCGATTTAATGACTTAGTGACAGGCAAGCTGTTGGAAGGGTGCCAAGACTGCTTAAAGCGTCATGGGATTGATCCTGACCCTCACGGTAGCCAAGTGGACTACGCTTGGGTACCGGGTTGTTTTGAAATTCCGTTGCTGGCACGCCAACTGGCTTTGACGCACCGCTACGATGCAATTATCTGCATGGGTGCGGTTATTAAGGGGCAAACGCCACATTTTGATTATGTAGCGTCAGAAGTGTCTAAGGGAATTGCTGCTGCGGCGTTTCAGACTGGTGTACCAGTAGTGTTTGGAGTGCTAACCACCGACACAATGCAACAAGCCCTAGAGCGCGCTGGAATTAAGAGCAATAAAGGCTGGGAATATGCCATGAATGCTATTGAAATGGCAAGCCTGATGCGGCAAGTGCAAACTGTCTCAGGGAGTGCTTCAGATAATCGGTTTTCTGACCCTGGACATGCTCAAATTTTGCCCCCTGCTCTAGAAACCTCAGCGGTTTCTACTGACACTCCTAGCTGATTTTTAACCGTGTTTAAGTTAGTTGAACGCAATCCGCCTGATTCAGATAGGTTCTTCAAATATCAGCAAATGTTCTGGTCGTAAAGCTTGACAAGTTAGTAATCCTCTGACATGCTAGGAGACGGTCAAGTTTTGCGGGTATAGCTCAGTGGTAGAGCGTCACCTTGCCAAGGTGAATGTCGCGCGTTCGAATCGCGTTACCCGCTTTCAAAATTGTTCTTTTGTTCATTGAGGCTTGATGTGCTAGGCACGTCAGACTTCAATTTTTGGTAGTGGTATTGATGTAAGGGATCAGCAAACAAAAATCATCCCGGTGTCATTCCCGCGCAGGCGGGAATCCATGATAAGCCTTCTGCTTGAGCCGGTATCTTATTTCAACGCAGTTCCCTAAGGATTTTTTGATGGGCTTTGGGTCGAGATGGGCTAAGGTAGTGTTCCATCAAGGCTGGGTGCTGATTGGCGATCGCCGCTTCCCTGAGAAATAGTCAAACAGAAATAGTCAAACCGATGAGTGGTTGATTAGGGACTCCCTTGCCAAAAAAAATAGCAGCTATAGTTGTAGGTAGCTTTGTGCTTATGACCTTGCGTTTCAAATTACTGGTGCGTAGCAGCGGCCTGTTTCGCCTCTCTGACTAGCGCTAGATTGGTAATGCCTTAGAGATGTTGTAGGATTTGTTGACAAGTTTACTTAAAGAATTCATCTAAGGAACTGATCAAAGACAAACCCTTCAGTTTTGAAGCGTTGCTCACTAATTCAGATGTGGAGAGAGCGATCGCCTACCCGTTGCCACTGTATTTTTGTTCCTAAATTTTTGTTCCTAAATTTTTGTTTCTAAGCGTCGTTCACCTCTGCCGCCCCTCGTGCACACTCAGAAACCTCAGAAAATCGATTTGAACGGCGACTACCCTTGCCCTTGCCGCCGTCGAGGGCGGCTGACCCCTATTGCCCTAACGGAAGCCTTTGGGTGTAACCGATGTCAGCAAATTTTCGTGGTTCAAGACAGTGGCTATGCCATTGAGCAGCTCTCGACGAACTACCCGTACAAGAAAATGTGGCGTTGGACAGGCCAGCAATGGGTAGTGGTGAGTCCAAGTCTAGGCAAGGGATATATTCCCTTTACACTGTTGGTTATTTTTGGGCTAATCTTTTTACTACTGGTGACAACGTTACATTTTCCATTAGGGTCTAGTGTCTCGTTTCGAGTAATTGCAGCGCTAGCGCTGGCTCTCATGCTAATGTTTATGCTCTGGCTGGCTTGTAGGCGTTGATCCAGCATTAATTCATCATAAGGATTCCTTGAATTCTGACCCCGATTTACTTCATCTGATTCATCGCGCAAATCAAGCGTCTGAGACTCTAGCGGCGACAAAAGGCACCGAACGCAGCCGTGCGCTCCAAATTATGTCGGAAGCTCTGAGTGCTAATCAGGATGATGTTCTAGACGCTAACACGTTGGATCTGGAAGCCAGTCGTGAAATGGCGGTGCCAGATTTAATCTTGGATTGGCTCAAACTAACGCCCGAACGGTTGCAATCGGTCGTAAAGATCTTACAGCGGCTTTCAGAGCTGACTGATCCCACGCAGCAGATTTTAACTACCCCCTATCAGCTAGAACGATCTCAAACCTACTGTCAACTCATGCCACTAGGTGCGATCGCCCTAGTCTATGAGTCATTTCCCGAATTAGGAGCGATCGCGGCTGGGCTATGTCTTCGCACAGGCAACAGCTTAATCTTGAAGGGCGGTAGCGAAGCCAGTCATTCTAACCAGGCGATCGCCACCATCTTGCAAACGGCGATTGAAGATGCGGGGTTACCCAGCGGTTGTGTAGAACTAATCCCAACTGATCAAGGCGACCCGTTACGGGAACTGGTGACGCAGGATGCCTATGTCAATTTAGTCATTCCCTATGGGCGCTCTAGCCTTGTACAGCAGGTGATTCGACAGGCAACGGTGCCTGTGCTCAAAACTGCTATTGGCAATTGCTACCTCTATTGGTCATCGTCTAGCGGTCTTGATACAGCGCGCTGGATGATCTTAGATAGCTATCAGAGCGAGCCAGACCCCGTCAATGCGATCGAAAAGGTGTTAGTCTGCCGCAGCCAGGATACTCAATCTCTACAGTCTTTGTGGCGCACTTTGCGAGACAAGGGATTTCACCTGCGGGGGGATGCTGAATTGGTGACAGAGTTTCCCGAACTCGTTTTAGCGGAAGAAAATGACTGGGATCGCGCTTATTTAGACCGTACTATTGCATTTAAAGTTGTAGACGGACTAGATGAGGCGATCGCCTGGATCAACCGCCACAGCAGTGGCCACGCCGACTGTCTAGTATCTGAGTCTTATCAAGAAAGCCGTCAGTTTGCGACAGATATTAACAGTGCCACCATTTACATCAACACCTCACCGCGTTTTTATCGCAATCCTAAGCGGGGCAGCCCCATTTCTCTAGGAATGTCGAATCAAAAAGGGCATCGTCGAGGCATCATTACGCTAGAAACGCTGACGACTTTGAAGTATGTAGTTCAAGGGAGTGGAGTATAGAGGCTGGATGGAACTTGAAACTCAGTCGCTTCAATCGTTACGCATAATTGACCTTGACGTAACGCCGATTGCGTACGATAACTTTCGTCGGTTTGGCACCGTGATTGGCAGTGCCGACGATGGAAAACCCTTTGACTCCGACGATGCTCAACTAGACCTTTCACGGGGAGCACCTCGCTTTTACATCATGAATTTGCCCAATCGAGGGCTAACTTTTCGCCAAATTACCCGCCACTTACAGGTAACCCAGTGCCTTGCTGCTGTGGGTGGGAAACCCTGGCTAATCGCAGTAGCACCACCGCTTGAGCTAAATAATGGGGCGGCTTGTCCTGACCCGGCGGAGATCTGTGCGTTTCAGGTTCCGGGCGATCGCGCCATTCAGCTCCACCGAGGCACCTGGCACGCTGGCCCATACTTCACTGAACCGAGCAGGGCGTTTTTCAACCTGGAGCTAACTGACACTAACCAGGTTGATCACCATGATTGTTATCTAGATCAGCACTACGGCATCCAAATGCGCTTTAAACTCGCCAGCCCTCCGCTAGGTAGCGTCTAAAACAATCTTAAAAAGCGGGGCAATTTACTTGCCCCGCTTTTTAAGATTGTTTTAGCCATAGACGGATTGGTTAGGACGGGGTGCAGGGGTGGAACCCCTGGCTGGGGGCAAAGCCCCCACACCCCCTTTGATCCCAGTGTCCTAACCTTTGTGGCGACAGCTATAAAAATCAGCTTTTTAGTCAGCTAACCTGGACAATCTGTTATCCCGTGATCACTGAGTCATTGACCAGCTTGCTGTTGGGCAGTTTCACATTGGTTGCTAATCCCACAGCCTGCAACAGTCGAACCATGTTCCAAGTTAAGTCGATTTCCCACCACTTTAGGCCGTGGCGCGCCGAATATTGAAACGCATGGTGATTGTTGTGCCAGCCTTCACCGTAGGTCAACACGGCTACCCACCAGCAGTTGGTGGAGCGATCGCCTGAATCATAGGTTTTGTAGCCGAAACGATGCGTAGCGCTGTTAACCAGCCAGGTGCAGTGATACACCACTACGATCCGCATAAAAATGCCCCACGTTACAAATGACCACCCGCCCCACCAGTAGAGCAATCCAGCGAATACAACCTGGATGGGAAAAAAGTAGCGCTGTAGAAATACGTAAACGGGATCGTTTGCAATGTCTTTCGTATACTTAGGCACTTCGGCTTGAGCAGGAATATCATGAACCATCCAGACCACATGGCTCCACCAAAACCCCTTCCAAGAATTGTGGTGATCAAGCTCTTGGTCAGAATGGACGTGATGGGAACGGTGTAACCCAATCCACTCAATCGGCCCACCTTGCATCGACATTGTGCCGCAGAACACGATTAAATATTCCAGCCACTTAGGGGTCTGAAAACTACGGTGGGCTACCAGTCGGTGCCAACCCATCGTGATTCCTACACCGCCTGTCAGCCAGTGTAAAAAGACGGCAAGAGCGATCGCCCCCCAGCTAAAATTGGCAGGCAGCAGGGCAAACAGTGCCCCAATGTGCATTGCCACCATGAACAAAACAAGTTCGGGGCGGAGTTTCGTCGTACCAGTCGTAACAGATGCAGTCATGAGCCTCCCCACGTGAAGAATTTGCACAACAATAATCTCCGCAAATGAATTGACATAGACGAGCGGAGTACCGCCATGTCAGGATCAAGGACGTGCTCTCGTGTGATCGAGTTCACACTACTTAGGATCGGACGTTAAATAGAACCTAACAGGTTTCTGTGGAAGGGGGATCTCGCCGCTCTTTCACAAAAACTATCAGAAACTAATTTGTCCGCAATCCTTAGGATAGCCATCTAGGATAGGAAAAGCTTTAATGAATAGCCAACTGCTGCTAGAAACAGCTCAAGAATCCCTTATTCAAATCTTTTCTGGAATTGACACACGGGTCAAGTCAAATCTGGCGAGGGTGTTGACGGCATTCAGAAAATATCAAGTTGGTGTGCACCACTTTTCTAGTGTCAGTGGCTATGGACATGATGACCTGGGTCGTCATGTCTTAGATCAAACCTTTGCCGACATTATGGGAGCAGAGGCTGCTGCAGTGCGAGTGCAATTTGTCTCAGGCACTCATGCTATCACCTGTGCTCTATTTGGAGTGCTCCGTCCGGGGGATGAACTGCTGGCGGTTGCGGGTGCTCCTTACGATACGTTAGAGGAAGTGATTGGATTACGGGGCGCGCACCAAGGCTCCTTGAAGGATTTTGGCATTACCTATCGGCAATTGGACTTAACGGCTGCGGGTACAGTCGATTGGTCTGCTCTAGCAACTGCCGTCCGTCCTGAAACGCGGATGGTATTGATTCAACGCTCGTGTGGATATGCATGGCGCAGCAGTTTGGCGATCGCCGAGATCGAAAAAATTGTTGCCCTCGTCAAACAGCAAAATCCGCACACCGTCTGCTTTGTCGATAACTGCTATGGCGAATTTGTAGACTATTGCGAACCGCCAGCGGTTGGTGCCGATTTAATTGCTGGCTCTCTGATCAAAAATCCGGGGGGTACTATCGTCACGGCTGGGGGCTACATAGCTGGGCGAGCTGATTTGGTAGAAATGGCCTGCTGTCGTCTAACCTCTCCGGGTATTGGCAGCGAAGGGGGAGCCACCTTTGACCAAAACCGTTTACTGTTTCAAGGGCTATTCCTGGCACCGCAAATGGTCGGTGAAGCTCTCAAAGGCAATCACCTTACCGCTACGGTCTTTGAACGCCTTGGTTATCCCGTTAATCCCTTACCTGATGCACCTCGGCGGGACGTGATCCAGGCGATCAAACTTGGATCTCCTGACAAGGTAATTGCCTTCTGCCATGCCATTCAACAGCACTCGCCTATTGGGTCTTACCTTAGTCCCGTCCCCGCTCAAATGCCGGGATACGAGAGCGATCTGGTTATGGCAGGGGGCACGTTTATTGATGGCAGCACTTCTGAATTTTCGGCAGATGGCCCCTTGCGCGAACCCTACATCGTATTTTGCCAAGGTGGCACCCACTGGACCCATGTCGCGATCGCTCTGGAGGCGGCTGTGGAAGCGGTGGGAAGGAACGATTAAGCAGACGTGGGTGGACTAGCCCACCTCAATAACGATTGCGTGTTTTGAGCCTAGGATTCTCGTCTAATATTCTTAATTCTCTTAGTCTTAGTTCTTTCTTCTTGCCCAGTCCACCTTCTCGGCTGTCTCTCTGCCTGATGGACGGCAGCAGACCATGATTGGGGCGATCGCACGCTCTGCCGCAGAATTTGAGCGTATTGTTGGGCAATTAGGTTGGGTGTGAAGTGAGTTTGTAAGTAGTGCCGACCAGCATTGCCCATTGCTTGAGCAAGAGTGGAATGGGTAGACAAGTGCAAAATAAATTCGGCTAGCCCACGGCTATCTTGATGTCGAAACGTTTCGCCGCATCCAGCGTCTATGATCATCTGGTGTAAGTAGCAATGGGGAGCGCAAATGACCGCAATAGGACGTGCTGCCGCCAAGGCGCTGTAAATTTTGCTAGGGGCAACCAAGCCTTCCATATTCTGACTCACGCTGACGAGTGCGAGATCGCAGGCGGTTAGGGAATACGGAAGTAACTGTTTATCTTGGTAAGGAAGAAAACAGCAGTTAGTGAGTCCCAATTTTTCAACGGTATCGATGCAGTGCGATCGCTTTGCGCCATCCCCAATAAATACAAACTTAACAGCAGCATTTTGGAGTAGCTGAGCAGTTTCTAAAATGGTTTCTAGATCATGGCAGCGTCCCATATTTCCTGAATAGAGGACTGTGAATGATTCGACGAAGTCATGCTGTTTAGCGAACCAATTGTCCTGCTTTTCTAAAGGAACGATCCAATCGGGTTCTGCCCAGCTATGAATTACCGAAATCTTATCGGCCACCTCAGGATATAAGGCTGCAATCTGTTCTTTCATCGTTGGGCTTAACACAATCAGATGCTGTGCGCTTCCCCAGATTTTATGATTTAAGTACCGCCAAATTTTGGCCAGATAGTGCTGTTCTGATATGACATTGAGCTGAATAGCAATGTCTGGATAAACATCATACAACAAGCAAACATAGGGAACCCCAAATAGTAGATGAGATAAGTATCCTAAAATGGATAAGTATGGAGGTGCTGTGGTTAGTAAAAGCACGTCGCATTTTCGCCCCACTCTCAGTAAATGCAGCCCTGCCCGCACACAAAACGTAATTCCATTTAGGGCTTTTCCGCGAATTCTTTTCGACCAAAACTGACTAGTGCGCGATCGCCTGACCATAACGTGGTTCATCTGTTCGACAGCCGGCGCGGAAGCCTTTTGAAAAGCATATCCTGGCTGCCCTGTAAAGATATGAACCTGAAGGTTTTGACTGCCTAAATGGAGCGCTAACTCCTCAATTAATTGGCCAGTTGCTGCATAATCAGGCGGATAAAATTGAGTGATGATCGAGACCTTAATAGCCTCATCTTTCTGGTTAAAATTATTTCCCTGCATGGGCTTAAATATTCCCAAAAATAGGCAGCTTGACGCACTTTTTGGAGTGCAAAATTTCATCTATCTTTCGACATCTGAGCAGATTACAGCTCTTGAAAGACAACTGATTTCTAATTAAGTGAAAACCACTAAATCAGGCAATTGAAAATAAATTTAGATCTAGAGCTTGCATCACTAGATTTTTAAAATCATTCGCATTTGGTTTAATTTGTGGTAGTCCTCAACGTGTAATGATTTTTTGAAGCGCGGGCTGCGCCCGCGCTTCAAAAAATCATTACCTCAATACCACTACCTAATTTGTAAAGCTTTGAAACGTTGAAAATGGAGATTAAACACTCAAAATCGTCTCTAGCTCTGTCATAGATCAGTAGATTTGAGTAGACATTAAACTACTGAGCTTAGGTACAGCTATTGCCAAATTAGTAATGTCAGGTTGATAAGTTGGAACCCGCGCTTTTTAAGGGTTCTAAATCACTATTTTTCCTAATCTTTGAAGCAACAGCTACAAGAGACAATAGCTAAACCAATTCCACGTTGAGAACTGTAGTTTTAGCCCTCACCCCCAGCCCCTCTCCCAAAGGGCGAAGGGAGCCGGAAAAGCTTTCAAAGTCCCTCTCCCTGGAGAGAGGGCTTAAAGCCTTCGGCATATATGAAAAGGGTGAGGGAAAACTCTGGGTTTCAAGTTAGACGAGGTTTATAAACAGATTGCTCTCTGCCTCTCTCTATACTTTGAAGCCTTGAACCGATCCGGAAAAATATTGCGAGTCGCCTGCCACGGCAAGAGTGACTGCTCCGGGCTGGTTGATGAGCCTGAAGATTTGCTTGGGCACTAGGAGCGGTGTAGGGGTAGGCAGCAAGGTGGATGCAATGGCAGGACGTGGTAGATGACAACCGACTGAGAAGTGTTTAACAGTGGATACAGCCTTTGCATGGGTGCGGCATGTCCACTCCTGATAGGCCAAAATTGCGGCTGCTTCTGCCACGCTGGGAGTACCTACGGTGTCGCTGGCGATCGCCGAGGGATTAGGAACTATCACTGTGCGGAGGGCTTCTGCTGAAAAACCTCGCAGTGGTAGCTGGCGATCGCGGCAAAACTCCACCAGCCCTACCTCTGAGACTTTGTGGTCGATGGTGCAAATGGCGGCGATCGCGGCCTCTGCTAACCCATACGCCACAAAAACATGGCGCACGGCTGCTGTGATCACGATGTGAGGCGTAGCCCGGTTACAGCCAATCCCAACCCACAAACTGTAGGAATCCATCACACTAGGGTTTAGTTGTGACACAGCGCAATATAAAAAATGGGGGTAGAGGGACTTGAACCCTCACGATTTTTAAGATCAACGGATTTTAAGTCCGCAGCGTCTACCATTCCGCCACACCCCCGCTGGCTCGTCAGAATGCGAACATCTAACGACATCTGTCTATTCCATCACTTTTAGGGCTTTGGTGCAACCTCGATGGCCAAAGGGCATCAACTTTTATTGTGAAACATCGTGGAATTATCTTGAAAGCTGGTGTTTTCGATAACTCCTAGTCTGATCCCGGCAATTTGAATAACTCTTCCTGTAGCTCATCCCAATTCAGATAAGTAGTTCAACCTACATAAAAACCAAATCCTAAAACCCTGCGCCGCGCGCACAGCGGGGGCGCAGGGTTTTAGGATCTTATATTTGATTAAGCCTATCTACTTAGAACCTACGCACCTCACACAAAAACCGAGAAATTGAGTGATGTTGCAAGTGCTCGCAATATCACTCAACTACGTCAGTTCTCAGTGCGTGATAGGTTTTAAGCTAAAAGCTGGCTCCTTATCATAGACTCACCTGACATGGTTTTACTTCACGACCAGATTGTTTTAGTCACAGGTGCCAGTAGTGGAATTGGGGCGGCCTGTGCGAGAATATTTGCCCAAAATGGAGCACGGACAATTCTGGCGGCACGCCGCATGGATAAATTAGAGCAACTGGCCACAGAAATTACGGGAACATATGGCGGTGAGGTGCATCTTCTACAGCTTGATGTGTGCGATCGCGCTCAGGTGGAAGCAATCCTAGCTGCCCTGCCACCATCTTGGTCTGCCATCGACATTTTGATTAATAACGCTGGATTAAGCCGAGGCTTAGACAAGCTTCAAACGGGCAGCATTCAAGACTGGGAAGAGATGATCGATACCAATGTCAAGGGCTTGCTGTACGTGACGCGATCGCTTCTAGCAGGAATGATCAGCCGAGGACGGGGGCATGTGATTAACCTGGGTTCTATTGCTGGGCATCAAGCCTACCCTGGAGGCAACGTCTATTGCGCTACTAAGGCAGCAGTAAAATCGATTTCCGAAGGGATGAAGCTTGATTTATTGGGTACGCCTGTAAGAATCAGCTCTGTAGACCCAGGGATGGTAGAAACAGACTTCAGTGAGATCCGTTTTAGGGGAGATAGCGATCGCGCTAAGCAGATTTATCAAGGATTCACGCCTCTCACCCCAGGCGATGTAGCCGAGGTGGTGTTCTTTTGTGCAACCCGCCCTGCCCATGTCAACATTAATGAGGTGATTCTGATGCCAGTTGATCAGGCCAGTGCCACCATGGTTAACCGAATCTTGTGACTCAAGTATGGATTGCTCGTGCAGAAAGCACATGAGCGACCCTAGGGCTAAATCATGCAATGTGCATTTGAGGACTACCTAAGGAATCAGCAAACAAAAACCATCCCGGTGTCATTCCCGCGCAGGCGGGAATCCATGATAAGCCTTCTGCTTGAGCCGGTATCTTAATTTCAATGCAGTTCCCTAAGCAAAGTTGCACGCCGCGTTAAGTCACAAGCTCTAGGCCAAGTAAGCACCGATAATCAGCACATTTACGGTGCTTGAATTTGCTTTAAATAGGCTAGTTTAAACCCATATCACTTTTCTACGAGGCATTGTGCCTCTAAGTATCTAGGGGCAAATGTCTAAGTGGCACACAGAGAAACAATAACTAAGCTCATTGGTTACAACTTAGTTACAGTTGGCTAAACCGCAGCCAGGTGACTTTCCTCTGCCACATCGCGACTTAAGTGAACGTCCCCGTTTTCGTAGATATCTCGGTAATGCGCCAGCATCCGCATTGCCTCTTTTTCATTGGCAAATCGAAGCTTAATTTTATAGAGGAATGGCAGTTCGCGCGTGGGGGTTGTAGGAACTGGTTCCCAAATTTTGAGTAACCAATCGCTGCCAGTGTTGATAATTTTGTATTTCATGGGGCTAACCAAATTCGTTCAATCAGGGACAAACTTCAAAAAAATCGGAAAAACCGGAGCTAGAAAACAGAAGGCTTTTTGAATAAAAACCTTCAAATTCAAGCGATTATGATAGATTATCTTTAATTTTGGGGATATGAAGCTCGCCAGAGAAATTTGAAAAAAGAATTTGTTTACTAAGGAAAGCCTCAATAAACAGCAATTCTCTCTATTCAAGTTCCTTGATGCACCCGGAAATTTAGACCTTAAGGGGCAAGGGTCTAACGTCCTAAACAACCCAGTTTTGTTACTTGTCAGCTTTTACGATCTAGCTGATTCCAACCAGCGTGCTGCGTCTTTAGCATGGTATGTCAAAATCAAGTCTGAGCCAGCTCGTTTAAAGCTAGTCAAAGTTTCTAAAACAACCCGCTCTTCATCAATCCAGCCATTAAGGGCTGCTGCTTTGATCATAGCGTATTCACCTGAGACGTTATAGGCCGCAAGTGGTAGATTAGTTGCTTGCTTCACCCGCCAGATGATGTCCATGTATGACAGAGCAGGCTTCACCATTAGCATGTCTGCCCCTTCGGCAATATCCAGCTCAATTTCTTTGAGAGCTTCCCGTCCGTTGCTGGGGTCCATTTGGTAGGTGCGGCGATCGCCAAACTGGGGGGTCGATTCTGCTGCATCTCGAAAGGGGCCGTAGTAGGCCGAGGCATACTTTGCCGCGTAGGACATAATCGGAATATCCTCAAAGCCACCCTGATCTAACCCCTGACGAATGGCCTGCACAAACCCATCCATCATTCCCGATGGGGCAATAATGTCTGCCCCTGAATTCGCTTGAGCCAAAGCTGTTTTTTTCAGCAGTTCTAGCGTTGGATCGTTCAACACACGGCCTGACAGATCCCCCACTTCCAGGTAACCGCAGTGGCCGTGGGCTGTATATTCGCATAGGCAAGTGTCGACAATGACCAACAGATCTGGAACTGCGGCTTTGACGGCGGCGGTTGCTACCTGCACAATGCCGTGGTCGTGCCACGCTCCGGTGGCATCGTCATCTTTATCAGAGGGGATGCCAAATAAAATAATGGCCGGAATGCCCAGGTCGTAGACTTCCTTTGCTTCTTCTACAATTTTGTCTACCGAAAGCTGATACACCCCCGGCATTGAGCTAACTTCTTTAGCAATACCCTGACCCGGCACGGCAAACAGCGGATAGATCAAATCGCTGGTGGTGAGGATGTTTTCGCGCACCATGCGGCGTAACTGGGGATGATTGCGGAGCCGACGAGGACGGTGTGTAGGAAACATACTGATGAAAGGAATGAACTGAAGGGGGAGACGATCGCGGTACTAGAAAAGCGGTATTAGAGGATGTTTTAAAAGTCTGATTGTTAGTAGCAAAACGTTTTAGATCCCCCTAAATCCCCGCGCTGGCGCGCCGCTGCGCTAGAAAAAAGGGGGACTTTGAATCCAGTTCCCCCCTTTTTAAGGGGGCTAGGGGGATCAACAGGTGCCTAAAGTCACAGCAGACCACTTTTCAAACATCCTCTTAGAAAAGTCTAAGGCTTTCGCCATCGTCTAAATACATAAACGACATTACGTTCTGTAAAATCTGGGCAAAATCTGGGCGATCGCGATCGCTAGACTCGGTGCCAAATTTTGATCGCTTTGTCGGTGCTGCCGCTGACAAGGACTCGTCCGTCGTGACCATAGGCTAAGGCGCTGATCGTGTCAGCGTGGCCAGTCATTTGACTCAGTACTTGCCCAGTCGGTAAATGCCAGAGACTTACAGTACCATCTTGGCTGCCATTCGCTAGGGCATGGCCATCGGGGCTAAAGGCGATCGCGCTTCCACTAGTTGCGCTTCTACGATCAGCACCAGATTGACCGAGAGAAGATCCGAATGTATTCAGTAGGGTAAAGGTTTGAGTATCCCAGAGCTTGACGGTCTGATCTTGGCTGCTCAGTGCTAATGCGCGTCCGTTGGGGCTGAAGGCGATCGCTCTAGCCCCCGAAGCTAAGGTGTGGGAGGCGTGACCTGCGTCAAGGTGCCAAAGCGCGACTGAATGGTTTGCGGTACCCACTGCCAACTGACGACCGTCGGGACTGAGAGCGATCGCTGAAATGGGTTGCTGTTGAGAAACCAGAGTACGAATCAGTTTGCCGCTACCCGGTTGCCAGATCTTTACCGTGCCGTCTTGGCTACCGCTGATCAGGGTTTGGCGATCGGAGCTAAAGACCAGGGCTTGAACGGTATCCGAGTGCCCAATGAGGGTTTTTAGCAGGGTGCCTGTGTGTAGATACCACAATTTGATGGTGTGGTCGGCACTGCCACTGGCTAGGAGTTGACCATCAGAGCTAAGGGCGATCGCCAAAACAGGGGCAGTGTGACCAGAGAGCCGCCCCAAAAGCTTTCCTGTCCGCAGATTATAGAGGGCGATCGTCTGATCCCAACTGGCGCTGACCAATAGCTTTCCGTCTCGGCTCACAGCAACAGCGCTAACGGCGTTGGTATGAGCGGCCAGAGTGTAGCGGCAGAGCCAACTTTCTGGCACAAAGGGAATAGTTTTGGCGGCGGGTGAAGCGCTAGTCGGTCGGCTGGAGATACCGCTCGCTGGGGATTTTTGCCGCTTCAATCCTAGCTCCTCGGCTCGCTTTAGATCGGCAGTCGCACCCAGTTCCAACCCCATCAGCGAGTAGACAAATCCCCGGTAGCGATAGGCTTCTGCGTAGCTAGGGCTGAGCTTAATAGCGCTACTAAAATTTTCGATCGCGTCCTGGTACCGTCCACCTTTCACATGCTCGGCTCCAGCGTTGTAAAACACTTCAGCCGCCGATGCTCCAGATGCGTAAATCCGAGTGGACGCAGCGGCAGCGGTGGTGGATGGAGTAGAAGGGGCAGGAGTTCTAGTGTCAGGAGAATTTACTGATGCAGAGGCGTTGAACGGTTCAGGCTGATGAAATTTTAAAGCTTGGTAGGCCTGATTAATTTTCTTGATTTGTTCCTCAGCCCGTAACTTTTGCTGAGGATCAAAGAAGCGATCGGGATGCCACAGTTTGGCTAATGCCCGATACGCTTGCTTTACATCGGCTGGCAAGGCACCTACTCTTAGCCCTAAAATCTCGTAATACCGATCCAGTTCAGTCATCTCCAAACAAATCTAGCGGCAAGTGTCCGTAAGTTTCGTTCAGGCCATCCATGTCAACAGATTGGCACGATATTAGTACACCTCGGCGATCGCCTATATATTGATCGGCATAGCATAGCCCCGACTTGGGATTGAATTTGAGATATACTGCGCCTGCAATGGGGCTGAAGTTTAACTGAGGCACATAGTCCAAAGCTTTGGCATAGCATTCTAGTGCAGTGCGCCCCTGCTCAAGTGAGTCGGCACATACGCCAAAAATTTGGTAATCCGAATGGTAAGCAACCACCAATAAAGCCTGACGAGTGTGGAGGCGATCGGCTTGAGGGCTGATGCTGCTGTCACTGTCAACGCCACTATTGGAAGGGTTGATACAGTCAAGCTGCCTTAGAAATTGGTGAGCCTGTTCGAGGGTAAGAGCTGGAGTGTTGGAAGTGACCATAAATGATAAAAGCACTAAATAAAAGCACTAAAGTGAACCCTCGTTACTTTTCTAGCCGAACTGCATACCACTGCAAGAATTGTCCAGGCCCTACGTCTAGTTCACACGAGGTGTCTAAAAGATATTTGGCCTGCGCCTCGATGTCAGAAAACTTTTGCAGTTCTCGCGGGAGGTCGTCTTGTAGCCCTGCCAACACTCCCTTTAACTTTTCCAACAGTTCGGGAGCCGTGAGAAACTCTTCGGCCTGGTTAGAGTCCAGCACCACAAAAGCGTCCTCGCTATACATCAGGGGATCAGGCATGGAAACTGGAGAAATAAAGGACTAAAAAGGACGAGTTCAGGCCGTGTCTCCTGAACTCGCTGACCATTTTGGGTAGTGGTATTGATGTAATGATTTTTTGATGGGCGGGCTTTGCCCGCCCATCAAAAAATCATTACCAATTTAGGACTACCCCATTTTGTGCTATTCGTCTTCAGCAAACACGTAGCGGTAGAGGTCTTTGGGATCGGGTTCGGGACTATCTAATGCAAACTGTACAGCGTCTTCAATTAGGGCTTGAATTCGCTTATCAATTGCCTTTAGTTCCTCTGAAGTCGCGAGGTTCTGTTCGGTCATGTGCGCTGCCAGCCGCTTAATCGGATCGCGAGCAAACCAAAACTCTTTCTCGGTCTTAGAACGAAGTTCGTCTGGATCGGCCAGGGAGTGTCCTCGGAACCGATAGGTGAGAGCTTCAATTAGGGTCGGCCCTTCACCCGCACGGGCACGGGCGATCGCCTCTTGAGCAACTGCCCGTACCGCTAGCACGTCCATTCCGTCCACTTCAACGCCCGCCATGCCAAACACGCTAGCTTTTTTGTAGATTTCCTGTTGAGATGTGGCGCGATCGTGTGCCATCCCAATCGCCCATTTATTGTTCTCTACTACATAAAGAATGGGCAGTTTCCAGAGAGCCGCCATGTTGAGGCATTCAAAAAACTGGCCGTTGTTGCTAGCTCCATCGCCAAAGAAGCAGGCTGTGACATGATCAGAGGATGCATCACCTAACGCCTCCCGGCGATATTTCGATTGAAATGCAGCGCCAGTGGCCACCGGAATACCCTCTGCCACAAAGGCATACCCTCCCAACAGGTTATGCTCCGCCGAAAATAGGTGCATGGAGCCACCTCGACCCTTGCTGCATCCTGTTACCTTACCAAACAGCTCTGCCATTACCTGCCGGGCAGGTACTCCAGCGCTGAGGGCATGAACGTGATCTCGGTAGGTACTACACACGTAATCAGTTGGGCGAAATGCCTTGATCACCCCTGTAGAAACGGCTTCTTGCCCGTTATAGAGATGAACAAATCCAAACATCTTGCCCCGATAGTACATTTCGGCGCATTTGTCTTCAAACGATCGCCCCAGCACCATATCTTCGTAGAGCACCAACCCCTCGTCACGGGTGATGCTAGTTGGACTTGTTGAAAATGCCGGTAATACTCGTTCCTGAACCATGACCTATCCTGTGTGTGATGGCAACTCGGTGCGCTAGCGCTATTTCAAACAGATGCACTGCTTCTAGATGGCCTCTGGCGCATGCAACATATAAACCTCGTCTAACTTGAAACCCAGAGTTTTCCCTCACCCTTTTCATATATGCCGAAGGCTTTAAGCCCTCTCCCTGGAGAGAGGGACTTTGAAAGCTTTTCCGGCTCCCCTCGCCCTTTGGGAGAGGGGCTGGGGGTG
>JBBQFG010000037.1:0-28439 GCA_038321765.1 Elainellales cyanobacterium | reverse complement strand
ACAGCCAAGACAATTGGTAGCTTGCTGCGCGGTAGTGCTTTAGCTCCGTAACAGCAGATTCTCTGGAAAGCTTGATTTGTCGTGAGCCTGCTCACGACAAATCAAGCTTTTATAGACATAGTCATAAAGCTTAGGACATGCAAGCGTCATTCCCGCGCAGGCGGGAATGACGCTTGCACCTATCGAGCAGATGGATTCCCGCCTGCGCGGGAATGACAGGGAGGCGTCCTATTTGATCATGGCTACTGCTATAGAAGAGAGATGTGGCCTTCCCGTTAGGTTTGCGATCGCTGTACCACCATCAGCAACACATAAACCACCAAGAGATAAAACGCTGCCAGAATCGGGATCGTGAGGGGAATGCCAAAGTAAGCCATAGATTCAACCGATATAAATTTAGATTTACGTGTTGCCCTGGTGCAGGCATGCCCCAAACTTGGGCAACCCGAACCGTTAGAATCGTGGATAAACTAACCTCTGAGAATTTTTCGTGAAAGGCGGCTTGCTACCTTTCACGAGAACCTATTGAACTGGATTGAATTCACAATTAGTGGATTAGACAGTCAATGGCTGAACCCTAAGAAATTGGCAGAGACTGGTTTAATGTCTGAATTAGCTGATAGCCATAAACAGTAGATAATCGTCGATAGCCTGGCGGTTAGCCGCCCATTGGCGATTCTGTAGAGACGAACGGTTTCGACACTGGGATACAAAAAAGTTCTTCGTGGAACTCTTCTCAATCGCAGCGTGGCTCTCCAGAGTCAGCCAGACAGAAATTTTTGCATAACAAAAATTTTTACCCAGCATCAGTGGGGTAACACCCAGCATAGAAAGCCTAAAAGAAGTCGTCTGCTTGGATGTATCCTGTGAAGGAACTTCTCAAACAGCTAACTCAATCAGCTTCCAGACCTCTATGTCAGGGGCGTCTAGCAGTACCCTATAAGCTCGTTTCTATGCTTCGATCCTGAGTGCCAATTTCTGAGAAAAACTACCGCTTGAAAAGTCGGAAATTTACCTTCAGAAAATTGACTCAGGGCATACCTACGTGCCTTGAGAATCACTCTTATGTATTTTTTGAAATACCTGTATCTACAAAACTAACATATAAGTTTTGAATTCTGTAATCCGTTTTTCAAACAGAATACATTTTTTCTTGATGTCTAAAGTCGTTGCACTGAAAAGGGTTGAAGACATTTTCTTTGGCCTTAGCGATCGCCCCCCTTTTTCCTTAAGCAACCCTATTGGCATCGGCTGAGTGAGGGGTCGAAATCCTACAGCAAAGGATCAAGAAAAGAACTGTGCTGTCGTTGCTACGCCCTACCCTCACGACAACTTTAAGTATTTAATCCCAAGATTAGAGGGGTTAGCTTAGAATAAGAGCAAATATGTAAAATTTCGTAACTTAACTGTAAAACCGTCTGTCCATGACCTCAGCAACTTCCCTTTTTGCCCCCGTAGATGCAGACCTCAGCCTGCTGACAGATAATCTCAAGCAGCTTGTAGGTGCCCGTCACCCGATTCTGTATGCCGCTGCAGAACACCTCTTCGGGGCAGGAGGAAAGCGGTTAAGGCCAGCGATTGTGCTGCTCATTTCTAGAGCAACGGCACCCGATTTTGAAATTTCGTCGCGCCATCGTCGGCTGGCGGAAATCACGGAAATGATCCACACTGCCAGTTTGGTACATGACGATGTAGTAGACGAGTCAGAGCTACGACGTGGTGTACCCACTGTGCACAGCAGCTTTGGCAATCGGGTTGCGGTATTGGCAGGAGACTTTTTGTTTGCTCAGTCTTCGTGGTACCTGGCCAACTTAGACAATTTGGAAGTTGTCAAGCTGCTGTCCCAGGTCATTATGGATTTGGCAGAAGGCGAAATTCAACAGGGGTTAAACCGCTTTGATACAGGCACAACCTTAGATGCCTACTTAGAAAAGAGCTACTACAAAACAGCCTCACTCATGGCAAACAGTGCCCAGGCTGCCGCTGTGCTTAGTGACGTGTCGGAGTCAACTACTAAAAACTTGCATAACTATGGCCGACACATTGGCCTCGCGTTCCAAATTGTAGATGACCTGCTAGACTTTACCGCTTCTATGGATGCCTTAGGTAAACCAGCGGGGTCTGACCTCAAAAGCGGGAACCTAACTGCTCCTGTGCTGTACGCTCTTGAAGAAAAACCCTACCTAGAGGTGCTGATTGAGCGAGAATTTGCTCAAGCGGGTGATCTAGACCAAGCGATCGCCTTAGTGCTAGCCAGTAATGGAATTGAGCGATCGCGCGAATTAGCTACCCATCATGCTCAGCTTGCAGGTCAATACATATCTAAGCTGCCTGCGTCCGAATCTCGTCAGGCGCTCATGAGCTTAACCGATTATGTCTTGAGCAGAGGGTATTAGCAACACTGGAGCTAGTGGTACTAGATTGCCATTCTTGAAGCGACTAGAGGCGATCGCATTCAACTGTTTTGATGCTCTCCAGCCGTCAACAATTGTGCGTGTCTAGATTAATCGCTGTAGCGTTCTTCTGCCCACGGCTCGCCCCGCCGATGGTACCCATTACGCTCCCAAAACCCTAAATCTTCATGATCTAAAAACTCTAGACCATTAATCCACTTAGCGCTCTTCCAAGCGTAAAGATGAGGCACGACAAGACGCAGGGGTCCACCATGATCGATTGGGAGTGGTTCCTCGAATAGAGTATGGGCAAAAAAGTTTTCTTCGCGTAAAAAGTCGTCTAGCGCAATATTAGTGGTGTATCCCCCGTAGCAGTGCTCCATCAAATGAGTCGCGTTGGGTTCGAGCTGAACGTGCTGCATAAAATCTATCATCTTAATCCCTGTCCACTGCACGTCTAACTTTGACCAAGTCGTAACGCAGTGAAAATCGGCGGTGAAGCTGCTTTGGGGCATTGCCATAATATCGGCCCAGTGCAATGTGAGGGGAGTTGCCAATCCCCAAACACGAAACTCCCAGCTTTCTAAACTGACTTGAGGAGATTGCCCATAGGTCAGTACTGGAAAGCCTTTAGCCAGATGTTGCCCTGGAGGAACTCGGTCTTGCTGTTCGGGTTGTGGCTTTTGAAAAAATTTGCCCAGCATGGTTGGCGTATTGGGGAAACGGGTAGAAAAGCAAAAACAGTTAAAAACCTAAAAACAGGAGCAACCCCAATTTGTTGCTGCTCCTCAGTTTTTTTTGCAAACTTAACTCTACAGTTTTTTGCAAACTTAACTCTAAACGTCGGAGCTTACTCTTCGTCCTCAGTTTCCTCTTCTTGAGGATAAACAAATCCTGTGGAGCGTCCAGTTAGGATTGACTTACCTAGAGAAAGTGCCCGCTGAGCTTGCAAAGCGGCTTTACTTTTCCAGGTAGCTTTACGCTTGTCGCGCTTAGATTTGGAGGTCTTTTTCTTGGGAACAGCCATGATCTCAGGTGCTCAATACTTTTTACAACTTTACTATGGTAATCCATCTATAGGATAATCTAGCGATTCTCTGGTGTTACGCCACTAGATTGAGAGTTTACGTTGTGCAGCAGCCTCGCCGTGCGAGATGGTCATAACCGTAAAGGCCAAAACTGTAGGCGATCGCCACACCCTAGCTTTTCGATTCACTCCTGTCATTGCCCGCAACAGTCGGTCATTGTTGAAAATGCGTTCTAAGCTCAGTATTTGTAGAGTACCTTGCAACTGCTGTTCACCTTGCAACTGCTGCTCATTATCCCTTATTTCCCAACAGGTCTAATCCACGCTCCTCAACGAAATTGGGAATGCTCAAGCTGTAGATGGCTTTAGCTAATTCAGAGAATGTTTGTATGAAGATTGTTGAGCAAACACCAACACGTCTAAAGTTTCAGAATGATAGCTTTATGCAGGTACTGAGCCTCGCGCTGTTTGGCATGTTCTTCCTTTTGCCAGGGCTGGCATTACTTTTGTTTTTGGGTAAACTGACAACTTTAGAATGCACTCGCTTGGAACCGCAGCAGGTGGCTTGTGAGCATTCTATATCAGGGTTGTTGGGCAAACAGGTTAATAAAATCCCAGTTGGAGAGTTGAAAGGGGCAGAAGTAGAGGTCATTCAGGATAGTGATGGTGATACTTACCGGGTGGTTTTGCTGACGCAAACCCGTGGCAAGCTGCGATTTACCGATACTTCTAGCTCTGGGACGGATAAATATAGCACTGCCAATCAAATCAACGATTTTATCAATAACTCCGAGCAGATGTCGCTACAAGTGCAGCAAGACGATCGCTGGTTTGCTTACCCTTTTGGTGGCATTTTTGCCTTTGTTGGCGGCAGTATCGTTTTCTGTGCTTTGAATACCAAATTTAATAACATCTACACCTTCGATCGCCAAACTCGCCGCCTCAATCTGACTCAACGAGGCTTATTTAGCAGAACTGATCGAGAATTTATGTTTCACGAGATTGCGCGAGCAAAGGTGACTGAAAGTAGAGATAGCGATGGGGATGTCACCCATCAAGCCGAGTTAGTATTGCGATCGGGAGAGCGCTTTCCTTTGTATAGATGGACGCCACGCGAAGATCACCGAAAAACGGTAGACATGATTAACCAGTTTTTAGAAGGCAAAGCTAGCTAACTTAAGCGCCGCTAACTTGAGATTACTTTTTCTCTATTTTCTTTTATCCTTTACAAAAAAACACTATCGTTTATCTAAATAAAAACAAGAATCGGCATTGCTTAATCTGGGTATGAATTTTTTTTGAAAGGGGCGCTCAGCGCCCCTTTCAAAAAAAATTCATACATAAAATCAGCAACACCCAAGAGTCTTAGGAACACTCATTCTGAAGCGGTGGTGAGATTAATTGCTATCTGCGGGGGAGCTTGCTGAGGTATTGCTGCGGTTGGTTGACTGGTATACATAGCGCGCAGAACCAAAGCTGGGTCTACCCAATTATTGTCGTATTTAAGTCCCCAGTGCAAATGAGGCCCCGTGGTGCGGCCAGACATGCCCACTCGACCCACGCGCTGCCCTGCGTATACTTGCTGCCCTTCAAAAATCTGTAGGCCGCCCTCTCGATCAATCATGTAGCGCTTGCCGCCAGACGATTCCACATAGCCTTCCATGTGGCAAAAAATGCTGAGCCAGTTCCCCGCTTCTACCACCACTGAAGTGCCACAGTTAGAGTCATCGGTGACTTCTACCACGGTGCCACTCGACCAGTTGCGGATGTAGCTCCCCTGTGGAGCGGCCATGTCCAATCCGTAATGGAACTCGTTAGAACTATAGCCTTCAATCGAGCGGCGATAGCCAAAGGGAGAGGTATATGCCTGAAACTGCTCTACTGGGAAAGACACTCCTGACCAACTGTTAGCAGCGACTTGAGCGACATTGACTGGGGCGATGTCTTTAGCTTGGGCACCTGGGGCACCGGCGCTGATTGCCACTTTTAATGTGCTGTCGGCTGAGGTGCTGGCGGCTGAGGTGCTGGTGGGGGAGTCCTGAGGTTTTGGAGCGGAGACCTCGGTAGTCGGAGACGGACTTGGTAAGACCACAGGCGATCGAAACAGTGATGATGTTCCTCCGTCTTGTGTTTGAGATCGCATGGCAAATCGACCCGATCGAAGAGCATTTGTAGAGACACTGCTTAAAGAGCTGGCCTCAACCATTTTTTGATGTGCTTCGACAATTACCAGTATTGACAGGCACGTTCCGACTGCTAGCAAACATCGACCTAGACTGATTGCGATGGGTTTCATGTTTTGCGGTTCAAAATTGCAGCTAGTTCTCTTTACTCTCCAACCGACAACATACTACATCAGAAAAAAACGTCTGAAACATAGAGTTTTTGTAGAACTGGTTTTGGGAGTAAGGACGCAGCTAGTTTTCTTGGGGTGTCACTTAGAATCTACCGACCTCATCATTCCCTGATTAGCGCGACAGATCGCATAAAATCTCGTCTGGAACAGGAGGGAATGTTCACTAGATCTGAGCGATCGCCTTTCTCGATCACGGCACTCACGGGAACAGCACTTTCCAGGAGGGAATGTTCACTAGATCTGAGCGATCGCCTCTAGATTGAGGCCATACTGTACTAGCTTCAGGATTTGTTTATTCTCTAAGTTTGGCGAGTTTGGCGATGGCGATTGTGACGGTAAACATTGACGCTGAGGGCACCTGATGTCTGTGCAAAAACGACTAACGACGGGTGCTTTTTTTCTAACTGCATTTCTAACTACATTTCTAGCTGTCATGATTGTGGGACTGGATCAACGATTGGACAACCAACGGCTGGATATAGCAACTCCAATGCCTATCCTAGCTCCTAGCCCTACAGCCTTTGTTCATTTGTTTGAGTGGAGGTGGGACGATGTGGCTCTAGAGTGCGAAACGTTTTTAGGACCCAATGGATACGCATCGGTACAAATTTCGCCGCCAAATGAGCATGTTGTATTGCCAGAGCACCAGTTTCCCTGGTGGCAACGATATCAGCCAGTTAGCTATCGGTTGACTAGTCGCAGTGGCGATCGCACTCAACTGGTCAGGATGATTCGCCGCTGCCATGCTGCTGGGGTCAAGGTTTATGCCGACGCGGTGATTAACCACATGGCGGGCGTAGATCAGGGTATTGGCAGCGCCGGGTCGAGTTTTACCAAACACAATTATCCCGGTATTTATACCGCTCAAGACTTTCATACCTGCCGCCGGGGTATTGAAAACTATCAAGATCGGGTAGAGGTGACGAATTGTGAGCTAGTAGGACTAGCCGATTTGAACACGGGTTCTCCTCAGGTGCAGCAGCGACTTGCTGACTATTTAAAAGAACTGGTCAGCCTCGGTATTGATGGGTTTCGCATTGATGCTGCAAAACACATTAGCGCCACCGATTTGCAAGCTATTTTGGGACGGTTGACTTTGGGACGGTTGACCCAGGCGATCGCGACTAAACCCTTCATCTACCAGGAAGTGATTGATCCCGGCACCGAAGCGGTTAAGAAAATTGAGTATTACAACAATGGCAACGTACTGGAGTTTGAGTACGGCAGGCGGGTTGGTGAAGCCTTTGCAGGATTTGAGGGACAACACTTGGCTCAACTGGAAACCTTGGGAGAAAGTTGGGGGTTGGTGCCTGCTGATAAAGCTGTCGTATTTATTGACAACCACGATAAGCAGCGCGGACACGGTGGCGGCGGTAATTACCTGACCTACAAGAGCGGCAAGCTTTACGACTTGGCCAATGTATTTATGTTGGCGCACCCCTATGGCTATCCGCAGGTGATGTCGAGCTACGCCTTTGACTCTACTGACCAAGGCCCTCCTGCTGATGCCCAAGGCAAGACGCGCCCAGTATTTATCAACGGTAAGTCAACCTGCTTTGATGTTTGGATCTGTGAACATCGGCGGCGGGCGATCGCCCAGATGGTTGGCTTTCGCGATGCAGTTGGCACTGCCCCGTTAACCGATTGGTGGAGCGATGGCAGCAACCAAATTGCCTTTGGCCGTGGCGATCGCGGGTTCGTGGTGATCAACCGCAGCGATACGCCTCTGACGCGTACCTTTCAAACCCAACTGCCTCCTGGCACCTACTGCAATATCCTTCAGTCCAGGCGTTCATCAAAGGGAACGGGCTGCACAGCACCAGAAAATACCGAGGCGGGCAGCACTGCAAATACTGCGCTAGTTGTCGATCAACAGGGACACGTTACGGTTGCGATCGCCAGCATGGACGCGGTAGCGCTGCATGTGGGAGCCAAGGCTGATGATACTTAATTGATCAGGATTTAATCCGTAGCCGAGGATTAGACAGTCGCAAAAGAAATTATATGATCGTGAAATAGAGGGTTCGGGCTTTTAGGTTCCACTGATGCTCAATTGCTAACTTACTTAACCCCAATTATGAATCTCTGACACGAATGATGAAGCGAGACAGTGTTATTGCACTCGTTCAATCCCACCGCGTCCAACTCCAGGAATTGGGCGTTAAATCCCTTGACTTGTTTGGCTCTGTAGCACGAGACGAGGCTCGATCTGACAGCGATGTGGATTTTTTAGTAGCGTTTGAGAAACCGGGTGGCTTTTTTCAGCTCTTCCGCGTGAGACATTATTTAGAAGACCTCTTAAACTGCAAAGTTGATTTAGGCACGGAAGATGCGTTGAGAGAGCATCTACGTGAACCCATATTGAAGGACGCAACTCGTGTCTTCTAGAGCGTGGAAGCTAAGAATCCAAGACATCCTGGATGCGATCGCTAGCATTCAATCTCAAACTGTAGCGATGTCTTTAGAAGCTTTTGCCGATGACAAAACGGTTGTAAAAGCGGTGTTGTACGACTTCATCATCATTGGAGAAGCGTCTGCGAATGTACCAGAAGGTGTCCAATCACGTTATCCCAATATTCCCTGGCGGCTGATGCAAGATATGCGAAATGTGATGGCGCATGAGTATTTTCAGATCAATGTCGAGCGGGTATGGAAGAGCATTGAAGACGATTTGCAGCCCATGGTGCAGCTATTACAAGAGCTGTTGGAACAAGAAACGAATCATTGAGCGCGATCGCTCCGTACAGCCGAGATTTTGGCTCAGGATGCGATCGCCTCTCTCAATCTCCATCGAGAATATCGCCCAAATAAAGCTGCACAAACGCCCGCGCCGCATCGGGATTCATCTGCTTCAGCGCTTTGGTAATTTCTGTAATATTTTCGGCACTCGGATCTAAGCCGTGAAACCATCGCCCGACATTGGCGCGACTGATTCCCATTGCTACAGCTAACTTGTTTTGACTGATCTGGTAAGACTCCAAAACCTGTCGGAGTGCCTGACTCGCCATTCCCATGCCCCAATCGTGTCAGAGGATGAGTAGTCAGTAAATGTCACATTTATGGATACATCGAGTATAATTTGAATGTCACACTTATGACGACATTTATCTCTATAATCCTATGGCTGAAGAATTCCTCTCTGACCATGTAGAAGCTTCTGAACCCCAGTCCTCAAAAGCGATCGCCTCATCTCGCCCCGATCGCGAACCTGTAAAAATTATGGTGATTGGTTCACGCTGGGCAGTGATGCTGATTATCCACACGCTGCATCAGCTCAGGTTTGCTCAGGCAAACGATTGGAGCACGCTGCAAATTGAACCAATCACGCGCCAGTGGATGAGCGTATTGATCAAGTGGGTGAAGCGGTAGTCCTAAATTGGTAATGATTTTTTGAAGCGGGGGCTTTGCCCGCGCTTCAAAAAATCATTACATCAATACCACTACCGGTGAAGCAAAACGAGTAAATGGTGTTTCTGATTGGGCGCAGTGGGCAGAATCACGATACAACTGTTAGTGGTTGCTAGTTTTAGGTATTTGAGGCGATCGCCATCATGACAGAGTCTTCGTCTTCTGCCCCCTTGCCAGAGTCCACTCCTGTTTCAGAATCCATCCCTGATTCGGTATTAGATACCGTTTTAGGCACAGGCCTAGAGCCAGACGCGGACACAGCCACAGATAACCGCAGCTCCACTACTCGTCAACTATTGGGGATGAAGGGCGCAAAGGCCGGGGAAACCAACATCTGGAAAATTCGCCTGCAATTGATGAAGCCCATTACCTGGATTCCCCTAATTTGGGGGGTGGTGTGCGGTGCAGCGTCGTCGGGCAGATATATCTGGACGTTCGAGAATGTGCTGATTTCGGCGGCCTGTATGCTGATGTCGGGGCCACTCCTGGCAGGCTACACCCAAACGATGAATGATTTTTATGACCGCGACTTGGATGCGATTAACGAGCCTTACCGCCCGATTCCGTCGGGAGCCATTTCGGTGCCACAGGTTGCCACCCAAATTTTGGTACTGCTAGTGGCTGGGATCGCCGTTGCCTATGGACTCGATCGCTGGGCTGGGCATACGTTCCCGATCGTGACGGTGCTGGCTCTAGGGGGATCGTTTGTATCCTATATTTACTCTGCGCCACCGCTAAAGTTGAAGAAAAATGGCTGGCTAGGCAACTACGCGCTGGGCGCTAGCTATATCGCGTTGCCGTGGTGGGCGGGGCAAGCCCTGTTTGGCACCCTGACACCAACTGTCATGGTGTTGACCTTGTTCTACAGCCTTGCAGGACTGGGGATCGCGGTGGTAAACGACTTTAAGAGCGTTGAGGGCGATCGCCAACTGGGGCTTAACTCACTTCCGGTGATGTTTGGAGTGAGCACGGCTGCCTGGATCTGCGTCGTGATGATTGACGTATTTCAGGCAGGGATGGCGGGCTACCTCATTAGCGTTGGCCAGAATCTTTACGCTGTTTTGCTAATTCTTCTGGTAATTCCACAAATCACATTCCAAGATATGTATTTTCTGCGCGATCCTCTCAAAAATGATGTCAAATACCAGGCCAGTGCCCAACCGTTTTTGGTCTTGGGAATGTTAGTGACTGCTCTAGCCTTAGGACACGCAATTACTTAATCCATTAGACCTCCTGCGTGAATCGTTTCCCGGCAAAGCCGGGAAACGATTCACGCCCTCAAAAAAGTATTCATGCAGGAGGTCTATTGAGCATTTGCGTTGGGTGCAAAAAACCAGAGATCGATGCAATTTCAACAAAACTGCATCGATTTTTTTATATGTTTGTAAGATTTTCTTGATAAGACTACGGATCTAGGAGTGTTTTACTTATTCCTGGGTAATCTATACAAGGGAGAGTTCCTGTAGTAGCACCGAAGTCTAAAGCCTAGTTGACCCCAACAACGGACAAGCGGTAAACATTTGTACTGATTTGGCAGCTCTGACTTTACCTTTTTCTAAAGATAATCTCGGTATAACCCTGTATTTCCTTGTAGAAATCAATAATCAAAGATAGGCGGTGTTGTTCGGATTAAACGGCATTCCCTCTGTAGTTTGGTATCAGACAGCTAAATCTTTATCGATGCTTTATCAAAACTTTGTCTTTATTTAGTTAATGATTTCGATTTTTCCCTCAAACATCAGGTTCCAGCGGCGTTGCCGATTTGGTGAGAATCAGAGACGGGAAGGCGCGCTTCTCTAAACTCTCCAAGTTAAGCAATTCCGATTCAGTTAGTACTCAATGGACGTGTCTACATGAGTGTTGTTTTGCAAGTTGGAGATCGGGCGATCGCCGCTGATGATCTGCTGCATCTGTTGGCGGGCTATCAGATGCTGCCTCAGTTATTGCAGGAGATTTTAATTGACCAGGCGATCGCTCCCATCACCTGCACCGACGACGAAACCAAACAGGCTCAGGAGCAATTTTTTGCCCAAAATCAAATCACCTCCGATGAAACCCTACATCTTTGGATGAGCCGCCACGGCATGACCCCAGAGCAGCTCAAGGCGCTGACAACCCGCAGCCTCAGAATTGAAAAATTTAAAGCTGAAACCTGGGGAAACAAGCTGGAGTCTTACTTCCTCAGCCGTAAAAGCAAGCTCGACAAGGTAATTTACTCCCTGATTCGCACTCAAGATATTGGCATTGCTCAGGAAATTTATTTTCGGGTGTTGGAGAGCGAGCAAACCTTTGCCGAACTGGCCAGCGCCTATTCTAAAGGGCCTGAAGCTCAGACTGACGGGCTAATTGGGCCTGTAGAGCTAAGCGTTCCCCATCCCAATTTGGCGCAAATGCTGACGGTTAGCCAGCCCGGTCAACTATGGCCTCCATCGCGCATTGGTGAATGGATTGTCATTGTTCGGCTAGAAAAATTTATTCCTGCTCAGATGGATGATGCGATGCGTCGTCGGCTTTTGACTGAATTTTTCAACGTCTGGCTTCAGGAAAACCTGGATCATACGATGGCTAGTGCATCAGACTTGCAACCGGCTCTCGCTGCTGCTCCAATTACTCTATTGCCGGAGGCGGCGATCGCCCCCCCAGCACCACAATTAGCGCCAGCCCCACCGTCAGAATTAAACACCACTGAGCGATCGCCAAACTTTACAGTTACCCTTTCTCCCCCGTCTGCTGCCAGCACCGCCCCCACTGTCCCTTCTTCTGAGTCATGACAATAGATAAAACCACGATTCAATCCTTTTTGGCTTCAGTGCCGCCCTTTGACCGCCTTTCGCCATTGGCTCTGTCAAAGCTGACAGGCATGGTAACGCTGTTGCGCTACCGGATGGGTCAGGTCATTGTGGTGCGCGATACCATGCCTGCTCAAGTGTCTATCCTCTACGAAGGTCAGGCGCGATCGCTTGCCTATGATCCCCGAACTAAGCGCCCAGTTACCCTGGAACGGTTGGAGCCGGGTGCAGTTATGGGAGCAACCAGCTTGCTACGGGGCGTCTCTTGTGAGACGGCTACTGCCTCGTTAGAAGCAATTTGCCTAACCCTTTCCGCTCAAGATTTTTTGACACTGCTAGCGCAGGAACCTACACTGGCCCAGGCGTTTCAAGGGGAATGTGCGGCGATCGAAGCGTTTGATCTGTTGGGAGCAGAATTAGAACGGCGAGCCGATGGCACCGTTGATTTGAAGGATTTGACCCTAGAGGCAAAACCCAGCGCCGTCATCTGTAATGTGCCTCCTGGTAGAACACCCGTTAGCCAGTTAGAAAAGGGGTTTCTGTGGCTGGTCAGCGGTGGCGAAATTAGCAGCTACCCCGTGGGCAGTCGCCTCAATGTGCAAAATGGCGCAGAGCTGGATGTGACAGGCGATCGCCCTGCGCGACTGGTCGGTTTTCCGCAATCAGTTCTGACGAAACCCGTCATTGCTCCTACGCTTCCTGCCTCAGACGATGCCTGGGCAGAACCGGAGAGCGATATTCCCTACGCACCCGATCGCCCTCCCGAACTGGAGCAACCCATCAATGTCAACGTCGGACGAGGGCAGCAATACCCCTTCGTCAAGGGGCGAGGGCAGCTAGATGGAACCATCGCCTGCTTTCAAATGCTATGTCAGCACCTAAATATTCCGTTTCGACGAGACGTGGTGCAGCGGATTTTGGTTAACCAGATGGATCGCACCGGAGGTCTGTCGTTAGACCTGTGCGGCGCAGTCGCCGAATTTATGGGTCTGAGTGCCCAGTTGGTGATGGTTCCGGCGCAGTCTGTTGGGCGGCTCGAAGCCCCAGCCCTGGTTAAATGGCAAGACGGTTCAGCGCTAATCTACAGCGTGACTGAACGCGAAATGGTAATCGCAGTGCCAGATATCGGCATTGTGCGGCGCAAACCGTCTGACTTTGCCGAGACGTGGGGCGAACAGGGCGAAGTGCTGTTACTACGAGCCACCAAACAAACGCCTCAGAAGCGCTTTAACCTCGACTGGTTTTTGCCTTCAATCAAAAAATATCAGAATGTCTTGACTCTGGTATTTGTGGCATCGTTCTTTGTCCAACTGTTTGCTCTAGCTAACCCGTTGATGATTCAGGTAATCATCGACAAGGTAATCGTCCAAAACAGTGCCGACACCTTGCAAGTGTTGGGGGTATTGCTGCTGATTTTGGCAGTTTTTGAAGCGCTTTTGACTGCCCTACGAACCTACCTATTTGTCGATACGACCAACCGCATTGATATGGCGCTGGGGTCCGAAATTATCGACCACCTGCTGCGGCTGCCGCTGCGCTACTTTGAGAAGCGCCCGGTGGGGGAACTGTCTACTCGGATTAACGAACTCGAAAATATCCGCAGCTTTATGACGGGGACGGCACTGACGGTGGTGCTAGACGCGATTTTCTCGGTGATCTACATCGTCGTCATGTTGATCTATAGCTGGCTGTTGACCCTCGTGTCGCTAGCTACAATTCCTCTGTTTGTGGGTCTGGCGGTCGTGTTTTCGCCCATCATCCGCAACCAGTTGCGAGTTAAGGCAGAGCGCAATGCCGAAACGCAGTCTTACCTGGTAGAAGTGGTCGGCGGAATTCAAACGGTAAAGGCGCAGAACATGGAGCTGCGATCGCGCTGGCAATGGCAACAGCGATATGGTCGTTACGTTAGCGCGGGCTTTAAAACGGTGCTCACCTCCACCACAGCAGGTGCGCTGAGTAGTTTCCTCAACCAGCTTTCGGGCTTGCTGGTGCTATGGGTGGGTGCCTACTTGGTGCTTCAAGGGGAACTCAGTCTCGGTCAACTGATTGCCTTCCGAATTATCGCGGGTTACGTCACCAGTCCTTTGCTACGACTGGCACAACTGTGGCAAAACTTTCAGGAAGTGGGCTTGTCAATTGAGCGTCTGAGCGACATCGTAGACACCTCGCCCGAAGCCGACGAACTCGATCGCCTCAATATTCCTATGCCGCCGATTCAAGGCCGAGTCACCTACGACAACGTGTCCTTCCGGTTTGGCACCACAGGGCCGCTTCAGCTCAACAACGTTAGCCTAGAGTTTCCTCCCGGCGGATTTGTTGGTGTTGTCGGTCAGAGTGGTTCGGGTAAGAGTACGTTAATGAAACTGCTGCCTCGGCTCTACGACATTGAGTCAGGCCGGATCTTGATCGATGGGTTTGACATCACTAAAGTCGAACTCTACTCGCTGCGCCAACAAATCGGCATCGTGCCACAGGATACGCTGCTATTTGACGGCACCGTTCAAGAAAACATTGCCCTAAACTCGCCCGATGCATCGGCAGATGAAATCATCAAAGCGGCTGAGGTGGCGGCGGCTCACGAATTCATTATGGGACTACCCAACGGCTACAACACTCGCGTGGGTGAACGGGGTGCTTCGCTCTCTGGTGGTCAGCGACAGCGGATTGCGATCGCCCGTACTGTGATGCAAAATCCGCGTCTATTAATTATGGATGAAGCCACCAGTGCTCTCGATTACGATTCAGAAAGACGAGTGTGTATGAACTTGGCAGACTACTTCCGGGGTCGCACGGTGTTCTTCATCACCCACCGCCTGAGCACCATCAAACATGCCAATATCATCCTTATGATGGATCAAGGCTCCGTCGTAGAGCAAGGGGTTCACGAAGATTTAATGGCAATGCGCGGGCGCTATTATTGTTTATATCAACAGCAAGAAGCACAGCTCTAAGAATTAAGGATGAAGATGTATGCGTAAGACGCAGGCAAAGCCAATGGCTTTACTACACTCGTTTTGAGAAGCCAGCTACGCGAAACGTAGGATGTGAGGGATGAAGTAGACAGATAGTAATGGAGCAGATCTACCTCTCCCTGTCTCCCCGCTCTGAGGCTCTAATTTCTCAAATCCGTCCCTCTCTCCCTCATCCATATTTATCCTCCATCCCCATCTCTCCTCCCTTTGTCTTATGACCCAAACTTCTCCCAGAAACGGACACAACGGCAGCAACAACGGCGTAAAAAACGGCGGAAAAGCTGACGCCAAGGCAGACCCCTCTGATTTAATGCACATAACCGCTCCCGAAGAAGTTGAAGCCGAGCTGACATCTAGCAAACAGATTAAAGCAGCAGCCTTCGACCAGCCTGTAATTTTGCAGCAAACCTCCCTGTGGGCAAAACTAGTCGTGGCTGGCATTGTAGGAGTCACTTCGCTCGTGTTGATTTGGGCCAGCGTAGCGCGCATTGAAGAAGCCGTGCCAGCGACAGGCAAACTGGAACCCCAAGACAGCGTGCAAGAAATTCAAGCGCCGGTGGGGGGTGTTGTTGAGGAACTGCTCGTTGAAGATGGGCAGGCCGTAAAGAAGGGGCAAGTGTTGATTCGGTTTGACCCCAGCACGGCTGAGGCGCAGCAGAAATCCTATCAACAAATCCGCAATTCACTACTGCAAGAAAATCAGTTTTACCGTAGCCAAATAACGGGGCAACCTGCGACTAACGCTAGTAATCTAGCCACCGTTCCGCCAGAAATGCTGGCATTGGTGTCTAATCGGGCGGCGATCGCCTCTGAGAACCAACTCTATCGCGCTCAAGTGTACGGGTCGGGCGGTGAATTCTCTGCTGAAGAGCAAGCTCGGCTGACAGCCGGTACAGCGGAGTCTCAATCTCGAACCTCAGCGGCTCAACTAGAGGTCGCTCAACTGCAACAGCAATTGCTGCAAACGGAGGGGCAACTCACCGCTGCTCGCCAAAGCTTTGCGATTGATCAACGCATTGTGAATGACATTCGACCCCTCGCTGAAGCCGGTGGGATCGGACGAATTCAACTGCTGCGGCAAGAACAAGAGGTGTTGACCAAGCAGTCGGAGGTAGATCGGCTATCGCAAGAACAGCAGCGGCTAAATTTGGCGATCGCCCAAGCCCGCGCCCAGTTGTCGAATACGGTTGCTATCACCAGTACTGACCTCTTGGGCAGAATTTCTGAAAATGATAAGCAGCTCGCCGCTCTCGATACCCAAATTAACCGGGCAATTGTAGACAACGAGCGCAGGGTTTCGGAGATCGACAGTCAGCTTAGCCAAGCGGCTCTCACCCTTAAATATCAGGAGCTACGCGCTCCTATCGACGGTATTGTATTTGACCTAAAGGCCAAGGGCATAGGCTTTGTAGCCAACAATAGCGAACCCGTACTCAAAATTGTGCCCAGCGAAAATTTGACGGCTGAGGTTTACGTCACCAACCAAGATATTGGCTTTGTGAGTGAAGGAATGCTAGTAGATGTCCGAATTGACGCGTTTCCGTTTAGCGAGTTTGGCGATATTAAAGGAACGCTGACCCAAATTGGCTCTGATGCCCTACCTCCCGACCAAATTCATCCCTTCTACCGCTTTCCAGTAAAGGTGGAAATGGATCAGCAAGCGTTAGAAGTGCGCGGTAAAAAAATCCCACTGAAATCAGGGATGGCAGTTACGGCCAACATCATCACGCGCGATCGCACCGTCATGAGTATTTTCACAGACCTGTTCTCCAAGCGCGTTGAGAGCATTAAGACAGTGCGCTGATGACTTAGTATAAATTCATGGCTCAGGGTTTATAGCTGGGAGGCCTGTGGTGCAAGCCTCCCAGCTATAAGCTCGTATCCCAGTTAGGCACTGCTCAACCGCGTCGTCCCACATCAGTACGAGTAATAGACCTCTTGCGTGAATCGTTTTCCGGCTTAGCCGGAAAACGATTCACGCTCACAAAAAAGCATTCACGTAAGAAGTCTAATGTACGATGACCTGTTTCAAGCTATTTCGACGCTGGTGATGCACCACTCGCCTAGTGGAGTCGAGGGAGAAATTGACCAATATCTGCTGGCTCAATTTCAGGCACGAGGATTGGAATGCTGGCTAGATGCAGCCGGAAACGCGATCGCCAAAATTCCAGGTAGCGGCGCAGGGGCGATCGCCATCACGGCTCACAAGGATGAAATCGGCGGCATTGTTAAAACCGTTGGCAGCAGCGGACGCATAGAGGTTCGCAGGCTAGGGGGTGCTTTTCCGTGGGTCTATGGCGAAGGCGTAGTCGATTTATTGGGCGATCGCCATACCCTAAGCGGCATTTTGAGCTTTGGTTCTCGCCATGTCTCGCATGAGTCGCCCCAAAAAGCACAGCAAGAAGACAAACCTGTGCGCTGGGAAGACACATGGATAGAAACTAAACGCACAGGTGTGGAATTAGAAGAGGCTGGCATTCGTCCCGGCACTCGCATGGTAGTTGGCAAACACCGCAAACACCCCTTTCGCCTTGGCAGCCACATTGCCAGCTACACTCTCGATAACAAAGCCTCGCTCGCTATTCTGCTAGAACTGGCAACGGTTCTAAAACAGCCTGCTCTAGATACTTACCTGGTCGCCTCAGCCAAAGAAGAAGTCGGAGCAGTCGGAGCGCTGTACTTCAGCCGCAACCAGCCGCTCAATGCATTGATTGCGTTGGAAATCTGTCCCCTCTCTTTAGAATACCCAATCGTTGATAGCGAGGCTCCCGTTCTACTGTCCCAAGATGGCTATGGGCTTTACGATGAAGGACTAAATCACGAGATTCGCCAAGCGGCGGCGGTGGCAGGGATACCGATTCAGCTAGCAGCTATTAGTGGATTTGGCAGCGATGCGTCGATCGCCATGAAAATGGGGCAGGTTGCCCGCGCTGCCTGTCTCAGCTTTCCGACTCAAAACACTCATGGCTATGAGATCGCTCATTTGGGGGCGATCGCCAACTGTATTCCAATCCTCAAAGCTTATTGCGAAACGGTAGAAGCTGGCTGACTAGAACGGTGAATATCCACCGTGATCTAGGCATCAACAAAGCTAAGGGCAGCGCATTGCACTGCCCTTAGCTTGCGGCGATTTTCAATTAAATACGCCAGCTTCATTGCCGTACGGATAGCGCTACTCCTGATTGACTGACAAAACTTGTTAGTCAGATCCCCAAACGCCCTCACCCTAGCCCTCTCCCGAAGGGAGAGGGAACCGGAAAACTCCCCTCGCCCTCTGGGAGAGGGGTTGGGGGTGAGGGCTATAGACCTTTGTTTAGTCAACCAGGCGCTACTTTTCCGACCAAGGTTGAGTTTTAAGCAATTGAAAATCCCTATAGATTATCCGCTGTAGGTTATAAACCAGCCACACATCAAGTTACAGGCTGTGCAGAATTTTCCGCATTGAAGCTGCCCGTTGCATCAAATCCCATTGGCGCTACGATGTCCCGAAAGAGCGTAATCTGCTTTTGAAAATCGATTGTCTTGATCTGAGATAATAGGTCAGCCGCTTCAGACGGCAGTTCATAGCCCGAAGGCAGCGGAATAATATCACTGCTGTCCATGCCCTGAGCCAAACGGTACCAGAACAAAAGCTTAGTTGTGTCACTTAAAGCCCCATATTCACGACCCACCTCTGTATCTTTTTTCTCGATCAGGTCGCGCTGAAGCTGTAACTGTTCGTCGTGAGAGAGCGCCTTTACCTGGTTAAAAAGCCCTTCAGCGATCGCTGGAGAAACAGTGCTTGCTCCGGGTGCTGCGGGTGTGATCGAGCCGCCCATTTCCTTATAGATAAAGTAAAACAGCGCTAGCTGATGATCGGCTGACAACGCTTGAAACGCTTTTACCAGATCTGGAACAGAGTTCGACGTTACGTAAGTCATAGATATCCTCAATCACAACTTGGACGGCACAACTTGGACGGCACCGCGACTTGACCTGACTGCTTTATTCCTTGCACCTATGCACCTGTTTGATAACCCGACGCAGATACCCAGTTATTTTTTAGAGTAGTGGTATTCATGTAAGGATTTTTTGATGGGCGGGCGAATCCCGCCCATCAAAAAATCCTTACCAATTTAGGACTACCAGAAAATTTTCAACAACTTCGTTAGATTCAGATTAACAGGCTAGAAATTTAGCACTCCATCAAGGCAGTAACAATCACTACTCAAACTTACCGAAGGTTAAACAATGCTTCACCCTACTGAAGATAGAAGTCTCGAATATCCCCAAAGATTGATTAAAAATATATAGGAGTGCAAAAAGACCTCCTGCATGAATGCTTTTTTGAGGGTGTGAATCGGGTGGTGGTATAGCGGTTCCTGGTTCAGTGAAGTACAGGTTGATTTTTGAAAGCCTTATTCAGCAAGGGTTTTGTCGGGGTCTACTGTACCTCACCCGGCAAAGAAGCGCTATATTGATGTAAGGATTTTTTGATGGGCGGGCGAATCCCGCCCATCAAAAAATCCTTACCAATTTAGGACTACCCAAAATTTATGCCTCAAAATTACAGTAAGGTTTTAATTGAATTTCATTTGACCTACTTTTTAAGTGCTTTTGTTCTCCCCTTTTTGCCAGACATCCCAGATATCAGGTCGGCGGGCTTGGGTACGCTGAAGTTGCTGTTCGCGTCGCCAGCAAGCGATCGCCTCATGATTTCCTGACAGCAGCACATCTGGAACGCGCCAGCCACGAAAATCTGCGGGGCGAGTGTATTGCGGATAGTCCAGCAGCCCGTTTTCAAAACTTTCGAATTTGAGCGAATCGGCTTTACCAACTGTTCCGGGTAGTAATCGAATCACCCCATTTAGCAGCGCCAGAGCGGGGATTTCTCCACAGGTCAATACAAAATCACCCAGAGACACTTCTCGCGTTACTAGGTTTAAGACTCGCTCATCTACTCCTTCATAATGACCACAAATCACAACCAGTTGATCCCAGTTGGTCGCTAGCTCCTGGAATAGAGGTTGGGTCATCGGTTGTCCTTGAGGAGTCATCAACAGCACGTCGCGGCGAGGTAGAACGGGCAGGGATTCTACTGCCGCAAAAATAGGTTCTGGTTTCATCAACATTCCAACCCCGCCCCCATAAGGCTCGTCATCCACACGGTGGTGCTTGTCGGTCGTAAAATCGCGTGGATTGGTGAGATACACGTCAGCAATTTGGTTCGCTAGTGCTTTGCCTAGCAGACCCGAATTTAGAGGTGAAGCAAAAAAGTCTGGAAATAAAGTCAAGATATCGAAACGCACAGGGCTAGAAGGCTCCAAAAGTTGGTCAAAAGCTAGGTTAAGCGGCTGAGAGTATGCTTAAATGATTACGCTTAGAACCTACGTTTATTTCAGTCAGATTCCATCAGGTGCGGTAAACTGCCTGATTTATTCCTAGGTTAAACCCTCCGGAGAGACAAGAACCTACGTTTGACGCGGGTTCATATAGCGTTCGCGTGACCAAGAACATTGCAGCAACCCATTCTACGAATGAGTAAGAGTAACTACGGACTTGGCAAGCTGCTGGAGCGGTTGATTCACAGAACTCGCCGGAGCCCTATGATGTTGCAATCAAGCCCTCAACTTCTTCGTCAACGGATGCCCCAGTCAACTGAAACCGCTGTTATGGTCATCGGCGGAGCCGAAGACAAAGTTCATGGACGTGAGATCTTACAAACTTTCTACAATCGATCTGGAGCCGCAGATGCCCAGATCGCTATTATCCCGTGTGCCTCGCGCGAACCGGCAGTGATTGGGGCGCGCTACCACGCAATTTTTGGCGAAATGGGTGCAAAAACCATCGAAATTCTCAATATTGAGGATCGGGAGCAAGGTAAAAATCCCCAGTGGCAGACCTTTTTGGAAACTTGCACAGGGGTGTTTATGACGGGGGGCGACCAACTGCGGTTGTACGCGTTATTGGCCGACACGCCTGTGATGGAAAAAGTGCGGATTCGGGCGCAACTAGGGGAGATCACGCTGGCAGGCACTAGCGCAGGGGCGGCGGTGATGGGTCAACATATGATTGCGGGCGGAGGGAGTGGTGAATCGCCTAATCGATCGCTAGTCGATTTAACAGCAGGATTGAATATTATTCCTGAGGTGATTGTGGATCAGCATTTTCACAATCGCAATCGAATGGCTCGGTTAATGAGTGCGATCGCCGCTTATCCTGACAAGCTAGGGATCGGTATCGATGAAGATACCTGTGCCATGTTTGAAGGAAATGGGACGTTTCAAGTCCTTGGAAAAGGAACTATTACGGTAATTGACCCCGGTCAAATTTCTTACACAAATCAGCCTGATGTTGGAAACACCGATCCTCTCAGCATTCACAATCTGCGGGTACATATTTTGAGTCCCGGCGATCGCTTCGATTTCTACAAGCGAGCCATTTTGGCGAAGGCTCATTAGCTAAGTAGTTCACCCTAAATAAAAACCAAATTCTAAAACCCTGCGCCGCCCGCACAGCGGGCGGCGCAGGGTTTTAGAATCTTATATTTAATTAAGCCCACCTACTTAGTTAGATTCAGAATCTAGACCATTGAAAATTGGGTAGTCCTAAACTTAATAAGATTTTCAGATGGGCGGGCTTAGCCCGCCCATCTGAAAATCCTTACCTCAATACCACTACCGAAAATTGAAATCTGCGCCAAGCAAGTATTTCTCATCAAACGTTGCTGCTCGGCAATGGCTATAGTGTGTATTACCGTACCGTTTGATTTGTGACTTTGGGCGTGCGAAGCGAGCAAAGTAGTCTACTATACTTAGGCAAAGCAAATATTAGGCAAAGCAAACGAAAAGCCGTGCATAGACTTCAAACGGTTTCTCTTTTTAACGGGTAAAGGTACGCGATCGCGCTTTTCTGAAAGCCCTTCAGAACTACTCTTTCTGTGACAAGTCACCTATCGCCTCAACTATAAACAGAACGAGCAGAGCAGAATAGCAAGCTGTGGAAATCTATCATGATGCCAAGCGAATGTACTTACTTAGAGGATGTTTGAAAAGTGGTCTGCTGTGACTTTAGGCACCTGTTGATCCCCCTAGCCCCCTTAAAAAGGGGGAACTGGATTCAAAGTCCCCCTTTTTACTAGCGCAGCGGCGCGCCAGCGCGGGGATCTAGGGGGATCTAAAACGTTTTGCTACTAACAATCAGACTTTTAAAACATCCTCTTAGGTAGACTACAGGCCGAATCTACATCTGAAAAAGCGGGCAAATTAACAGAAAACCGTAAGGGACTAGTGCAAGAGAATAACCTAGATTTCAGAACCAGCCACTGCAAAACGTGATTCTGACTTGTAGACGATATGCGATAACGTGTACCTTTCACACAGATGTTCAGATCTTGCCCTAGTCAATCTGTATCAAAGCCCCTTGGAATAAGGCAATTTGAATTTTTTATTCGACGAGATTTAAAAACCAATCCCCAAACTGTTTGCCAAGAACAGTTTATGGTGTTTATCAAGTTCGACACTGGATTACCGTGCTTCTATTGCCGCCGCACCCTAACGTGGAATTTCTACCGTTATGAAGATCCTTAAAACTCTAACCCTGCGAGGTCCAAATTTTTGGAGCATTCGATATCCAAAGTTGGTGATTATTCGGCTGGATTTGGAAGAGTTAGCAGAAAAGCCTTCTGATCAGATTCCAGGGTTTTATGAGGGATTAGTCGAGCTACTTCCTAGCCTCGTAGAGCATTTTTGCTCCCCAGGTTGCCGGGGCGGTTTCCTGAGTCGCGTACAGGAAGGCACGATGATGGGGCACATTGCCGAGCATGTGGCACTTGAGCTGCAAACCCTTGCAGGCACGCCCGTTGGGTTTGGCCGCACTCGTGAAACCTCTACTTCTGGCGTTTATCAAGTTGTCATTGAATATCACAATGAGCAGGCAGGTCGCTACGCAGCGCGAGCTGCCGTCCGGATTTGCCAAAGCCTTGCCGATACGGGGCATTATTCAGCAGGGGAGCTGAAGAAAGATCTGGCTGACTTGCAAGAGCTAGCGCTTGAAGCCGCCCTAGGCCCTAGCACCGAGCATATTGTGCAGGCTGCTGAGGCTCGTGGCGTGCCTTGGTTTACCCTCAGCACTCGCTTTCTCATTCAGTTGGGGTATGGTGTTCACCAAAAGCGGATTCAGGCTAGTTTGAGCAGCAGTACGGGGATTTTAGGTGTAGAGCTGGCCAGCGATAAAGAAGGTACGAAGCGCCTGCTGGGAGAACTAGGCGTGCCTGTGCCGCGTGGAACGGTAATTTACTACCTGGATGAGCTAGAGCAAGCGATCGCCGATGTCGGTGGATTTCCAATCGTAATCAAGCCGCTAGATGGTAACCACGGGCGTGGCATCACCATTGACATCAACTCGTTAAAAGTGGCTGAAGAAGCCTATGAAGCGGCTCAAGATGAGTCTAAGTCTAAAGCGGTTATCGTAGAGCGGTTCTATGTAGGACGCGACCACCGAATTTTGATGGTTGGGGGCAAACTAGCAGCAGTGGCCGAGCGTGTGCCTGCCCATGTCATCGGCAACGGTCGCTCTACCATGGCCGAGCTAGTGGAAGAAACCAACCGCGACCCTCGTCGGGGTACCGGACACGATAACGTACTAACCCAGATTGAACTCGACCGGGCAGCATTTCAGTTACTAGAGCAGCAGGGCTACGAAATTGATACTATTTTGCCAGAGGGTAAAGTATGTTATCTCAAAGCCACAGCAAACTTAAGCACGGGTGGAATAGCGATCGATCGCACGGACGATATTCACCCCGAAAATGTGTGGATTGCTGAGCGGGTTGCCCGTATCATTGGGCTAGATATTGCGGGTCTTGACATGGTCACTCCCGACATCTCCAAGCCAATGCGTGAAGTTGATGCGGTCATTGTGGAGGTGAATGCAGCTCCGGGTCTACGCATGCACTTCTCGCCTAGCGAAGGGACAGCCCGTAATGTGGGTGAAGCCATTATCGACATGCTATTTCCCAACGGCAGCCCTAGTCGGGTGCCAGTGATTGCTGTAACGGGCACTAACGGCAAAACCACCACCAATCGCTTGATTGCCCATATTTTTAGGCAAACAGGTCAAGTCGTTGGCTACACCACTACTGACGGCATCTACATCGGCGACTATATGGTCGAAAGGGGCGACACTACCGGTCCTCAGAGTGCTCAGGTCATTTTGCAAGACCCAACCGTTGAGGTGGCCGTATTAGAAACGGCACGGGGCGGACTGCTGCGATCGGGGCTAGGGTTTAGCTACTGTGATGTGGGAGTTGTCTTGAACGTGGCGGCTGACCACCTTGGTATTGGCGATATCGATACGGTAGAAGACCTAGCGCATCTGAAGAGTGTGGTCGTCGAAACGGCTAGCCCGAATGGCTATGCTGTGCTGAATGCTGACGATCCTTTGGTAGCCGCGATGGCGAGTCGAGTCAAGGCGCAAATTGCCTACTTCTCCATGAACCCGGAGAACGAAATCGTCAAAACCCATACGCAACAGGGTGGATTAGCTGCTGTTTACGAGAGTGGATACATTTCGATTCTGAAGGGCGATTGGACACTGCGAATTGAGCAGGCTACTAATGTACCCTTAACGATGGGCGGTCGTGCTCCCTTTATGATTGCTAATGCTCTGGCGGCGTGCCTTGCAGCGTTTGCCCAGGGGGTACGGATTGAAGAGATTCGGGCAGGTTTGGCGACGTTCCAGGCATCGGCAAATCAAACGCCTGGACGAATGAATCTGTTTGACCTAGGCGATTTTCATGCGCTGGTTGACTATGCCCATAACCCTCACAGCTACGAGGCGCTAGGGGGCTTTGTTCGCAACTGGAAAGGCGAACGGATTGGCGTGATAGGTGGCCCTGGCGATCGCCGTGATGAAGACTTCATTACCTTAGGTAGGCTGTCTGCCGCTATTTTTGACCGCCTTTACATCAAAGAAGACGATGATACTAGAGGTCGTCCCCGTGGTAATGCGGCTGAGCTGATTGTCCAAGGCATCCGCCAAATCCAGCCCAATTTGAATTACGAGGTTTGCCTGAATGAAACGGAAGCGGTTAACACTGCTTTAGACCGTGCTTCAAAAGATTCGCTGGTGGTTATATTACCCGAAACCGTAACGCGGGCGATCGCACTCATTGACGCTCGTCGGCCTTTGCAAGAGGCGATCGCCCTGCAAACGATACCAGCCCCAACCGCGACCCCAGATCCCACCTTAGACCCAGAATCCACAACCGAAGAGCCTTCTCCTGCTGCATCGGAAGCAAATGTACAAAACTACGTCAAGTCCAGCGGCTTGCTGTAACGCCCACCCGGTACGCGGCAGGTCAACCGGGCGAGGACAAAAAATAGGGTAGGGCTAAGCCCTACCCTATTTTTTGTCCTCACCTGACTGGCAATTTGGATATGTTTACCCGTCGTGATCTGAATCTTGATCGGTTGCCTCATCATCTGCCTGAGCCATTCCTTCCTTAAACCCACGCAGCGTTTTTCCCAGAGCACCTCCCAGTTCAGGGATTTTCTTAGGGCCAAAAATAAGAATTGCCACAATTGCAATGATAGTGACTTCGGGCCAGCCTAAACCAAACAGCATGAAACACTCCTGTGGCTAATCGTTTGACCTCGCATCCAACGATAGTACACTATCGGTAAACGAATGAGTCATTAGGGTGTAAGTAGGTGGGCTTAAGTAAATATAAGATTCTAAAACCCTGCGCCGCCCGCGCAGCGAGCAGCGCAGGGTTTTAGGATTTGGTTTTTATTTAGGTTGAACTACTTACGGCAGGCAGGTCATGACGTAATTGTCCTGATCGATCATCACGAAGCGGGCGAGCGCGACGCGTTACTCATTCGCTTCTGTCAGCAAGATGAAAGTATCTTAGTCACGCTAGACGTGGATTTTGCCGATATTCGCAGCTATCCGCCTTCAGAATATCCCGGCATTATCGTATTCCGTGTCAATCGGCTTGATAAGCCCTACTTGCTCTACTTATTTGAGCGAGTTATTGCGTTGTTGTCACAAGAGCCAATTGAAAAACGCCTCTGGATTATCGAAGAAACCCAGGTACGTATCCGCGAATAGTGAGTCCCGAAATGAGGACAGAACAACTTGCTGTTTGCTACCGTCACTAATGGCGTGTTGGCGTTCTAACCAGTAAAACTACTGGCTAGACTCAATCGAGGCAGAGCAAATTGAAAAGTTTTGTTGCGATCGCTCCAATATTCGTTAGAATTTACCCCAATATGTGTGTCGCGCTAGTTACCCAGGTCTAGCCTAAATCTACTTACTTGAAAGGGTCGATTTGCCACTATTTAGCCAAAAGTTCCGACGTTTGAACCTTTCTACCTCTAAAACGACAACGCTCCCAGTCAATTCAGGTATCGGGTAGTCCTAAATTGGTAATTATTTTTTGATGGGCGGGCGAAGCCCGCCCATCAAAAAATAATTACATCAACACCACTACCCAAAAGAGAAAGGAATGTGCTTTTCGGCTTAGATTTGGGGTTACTCTTTATAGACTATTCTGCGTAGGCTGTTCCGTTATCGAACTATCCTGCACTAACAGTTTTTAATTAGCTCTAGTTATTTAGATCTGATTATTTAGATCTGAATAGCCAATTCTCCGCTAATCTATCCCTACCGATCACAATTGACCAAGTCCTAATCGCTTACTTTCGATATTTATTTTTTGCCTGATGACCACCGTCCCCGTTCCACGACAGCCTTCACCCGTTCCCGACATGTCTGGTACCACTTCACCAGGCATGACACCGGTGTTTGCTCTCAAAGAACTAGTGTCGCGATTGCATCGAGAGCATAGTAAAGTCCAGGATTTGCTGAGTTCTTTAGGATTTGCACTCCGCAGTTTCACCAATCTCAATCAGTTTTTGGAGCTAACGCCGCTGATTGCAAGTCGCGTCACCGATGCCGACGGTGGAGCGCTGATCCTATTTAAGCCAAATGGTCAGGTGCGTCTAGAGCGTATTCACTGTCAAGACAGTCGGCAAAGTCAAAGCATTCGTAAAGCCCTAGAAACGGCAACCAATCAACTAGCTGGGGCAAGCAATTCAAGCAGTAAGGTCATTCCCTCGACGAACCTCACCACGGCCTTAGACCAGCAGGTGAGCCGCTTCTTGGGGGCAGATATTCAATTTTTTGGTACAGCGATTTTGGCTAAAAACGTAGAGCGAGGCCGTCTCTATGTCTTTAGCCATGACCCAAATTATGACTGGACTGAGACTCGGCAGAAGCTGGTGCGTTTAGTCGCAGACCAAACGGCAGTGGCGATCGCCACCGACGAATTGACCGTTGAGCTGCGTAAAAAAGAGCGATTAGACCGCGAGTTAGAAATTGGTGCCGAAATTCAATATCAGCTATTGCCCCGGCACTGCCCCAAAATTGAGGGCATCGAACTGGCAGCGCGCTGTCAAACGGCTAACCGAGTCGGCGGTGACTACTATGACTTTATTCCAGCAAATTACGACCAGGCTCGCGCCAAAAAAGGGCTAAATGAGTGTGGTCGGTGGAGTGTGACCATTGGCGATGTGATGGGGAAGGGGGTACCCGCTGGGTTGATTATGACCATGCTGCGGGGAATGCTACGAGCTGAGGTGTTGAACGGGCACTCACCTGCCCGTATTTTGCAGCATCTGAATCATGTCATGTATGCCGATTTGGAGAATTCTAATCGGTTTGTGACTCTGTTTTATTCAGAATACGATGCCCAAACTCGCACCCTCGATTATAGTAATGCTGCTCATAATCCCCCGCTACTCTGGCACGCGGCCAGCCAGACGGTGGAACGATTAGACACTCTGGGCATGCTGATTGGCCTGGATGTCGATACGCAGTACTACAATGCCCAAGTGCAGTTGCAGCTTGGCGACACGCTGATCTACTTTACCGACGGGTTTCCAGATGCCGCCAGCCCCAATGGCGATCGCTACGACGAAGAAAACCTCAGCAAAGATTTTCAATGGGCGTGTTCTCAGTACAGCTCACCTCAAGAAATCTTAGATTATCTATTCAATCGCGTTCAGCAGTTTATTGGTGCAGAGCGTCATGCAGAAGACGATATGACGCTGATCGTGATGCGCCTTCAATCTACCGAAATAAGCTGCGGCTAACAGAGGGAACTGCGTTGAAATAAGATACCGGCTCAAGCAGAAGGCTTATCATGGATTCCCGCCTGCGCGGGAATGACACCGGGATGATTTTTGTTTGCTGATCCCAGAGAGCTTCTCGTTATCAGGTTATACACGTATAGCGGTAGCCATGATCAATAGGACGCCTCCCTGTCATTCCCGCGCAGGCGGGAATCCATCTGCTCGATAGGTGCCAGGGTGGATTCCCGCCTACGCGGGAATCCACCCTGGCATGTCCTAAGCTTTATGACTATGGCTATACTAGCCAGTTTCTGTGTATCAAAATTTAACAATCAAAGTCAGCCAGATTTGAGATAAGTTTTGTAGCGATTTTCAA
>JBBQFG010000036.1:0-28488 GCA_038321765.1 Elainellales cyanobacterium | reverse complement strand
CGCAAAACACAAAAACCCCAATTTTTTCTCCCCCGCCCCCCCCCCCCCCCCCCACTTCCAAAAAAAGATTACAGGTTAATTAATTTGCAATCCTTAGGGAAAATCAGGCTCTAAGGCCGTTGCCCTCTAACCGATTTCTAGCGTGAGATCGTTTTTTGGTGGAGCTAGAAAACGATCCCCTATTCTCAAAAAGGTGATGTCAAATTCGTCACGCAAACACGATATCTCTGATTAGAGTAGAAGAGTGGGAGGTAGTGGTATTGATGTAAGGATTTTTGGATGGGAGGGTAAAGGCCGCCCATCAAAAAATCCCTACCAATTTAGGACTACTGAGTGGGACATCAGCGAGAGTGAGAGTGGACAGGGGCAGCAATGAAGCTAATTCCAAAGCGTAGACTGTACTCCGCTGTGCTTGGGGTTATTGTGGCGGGGTTGGCGATTTGGCTGATGAATCAGTTCGAGATCTCGGTGCAGTGGGAATCTGGTGTGCCCCCATTACAATCTAGTCCTGAGGCTGATCCTGATGGAGCGATCGCCCCATCAATGAGTCCGCCAGGTTCGCCGTCGAGCGGCTCGGCAGGGGTAGTTGCCGGCAATGACAGTCAGCCTTCCCGCTCGCCGTCTCCTACGATCCCAACATCCTCACCCTCGGTTTTACCGCCAGTATCAACGCCGCAGACCTCTGCCCAAAACGCGCTTCAGTTGGGTGGTCTACGCATTAGCAACCAAACCGATTATCCCATTCGTGTGGTGCTGCTGTCTCAAGTAACGACCCAGCTAATACCTACACCCCAAACAAAGGAAACACTGGCTGAGTACGACGAACCGATTCACTGGGACTTTTCGCCTCAGGAAGGTAACACTCAAGGATTGCTGCTTGCTCTCCCCGACCGCGATTTACTTCTCCAGCCTGGGGATGTACTGGTAGCGTTTGCCCAAGATGGCTCTCGCCGTTACTGGGGACCTTATGTTGTGGGTACTTCAGTCATCCCCCGGTGGAATCCGCAAAGGAAAGAATGGCAACTGCGAGTGCAGACACCATAGGATAAGTTCTAAATTTTGAACTTTGAGTTAGACGGTCAACACAAAACTCAAAGCTTACTCATTCCTACGCCACCATTTCTTTAGACGCAGGTGCCTCTTCTACAGATGCAGGTGGTTCTTCTATCTCTGACAACCCTTTAATTCGTCGATAGAGCTTGATGTATTCTTTGGCAGAGCGATCCCAGGCAAAGTCTTTCTCCATGCCGCGTTTTTGGAGTTCCTGCCACTTGTCTTTGTAGTGATAGCCTTCCCAAGCGCGCACCATGCAGGTGTAGAGATCGAGAGGTTCATAACGATCGAAGCAGTAGCCTGTGCCAGTGTGGTTGTTGGGATCGTTGTGAGTAACGGTATCGACTAAACCGCCTGTGCGCCGCACGATTGGCACTGAACCATAGCGCATCGCAATCATCTGACTAATGCCACAGGGTTCAAACCGTGATGGCATCAGAAAAGCATCGGTTCCGGCATAGACGCGCCGTGCCAGAGTGTCATTGTGCAACAGGTAAACGGCGACGCGACCAGGGTGACGTGAGGCAATTTGCCAGAGTTCGGTTTCATAGTAGCGATCGCCTGTTCCTAGCACTACCAACTGAGCGTCTGTATAAGCCATGAAGCGGTCTAGCATTTGGATCACTAGATCTAGACCCTTTTGCTCAACGAGGCGTGTCACCATTCCTAACAAGAACGCCTGTGAGTTCACTTCTAGCCCTAACTCTTCTTGCAGGGATATTTTGTTGACAGGACGCTGTTCAATCGTATCCGCTGAGAAGGTTTGCACAATTTGGCGATCGGTGGCGGGATTAAACAACTCCATGTCAATCCCATTCAAGATCCCAGACATTCTGCCGCTGATAAACGATAGCAGCCCTTCCAGAGTTTCTCCGTACTCTACAGTTCTAATTTGCTCTGCATAGGTAGGCGACACGGTAGTAACTGCGTCTGCAAACTGTAGAGCGGCTGCCATCACGTTGTGACCCTGCATATACCACGGGCACCACGTCATTTTTTCTAAGCGCCCGCGCCACGGGCCTTGATAGGCCAAGTTATGGATGGTAAAAACTGTTGCAATGTCGGGTGACTGGTGCATCCATACGGGAATCATGCCCGTGTGCCAGTCGTGACAATGAATCACGTCGGGCTTCCAATAGTTCCAAGCAAACTCTGCTGCCCCATTTGAAAAAAGTGTGAAACGCCAGTCTTCACCGTCACCCCCATAAATGCGTCGAGGCAAAAAGGAAGGATGGCCGAATAGGTACAAGGGCACATCAGTACCGGGAAGAACCGTTTCATATACCTGAAAGCTCTGGAACATGGCACCACCCAGCCAGATTGGCTCTTTGGGGATCTTCATTTTGTCGGGAAGAAAGCCGTAGTAGGGCAAAAAGACCCGCACGTCATGCCCCATTTTCTTTAAGATCTTGGCCAGCGCTCCGACCACGTCCCCCATGCCACCCGCTTTAGCAATCGGAGCTGCCTCTGCTGCAACAAACAGAATCCGCATAGTGCTCTCAAATCTCCCCGGAGTAGTAGTCTGTCAGTTTTGGCCGTATTCTAGACCTAGCGTTGACTTTTTGAGCAGTACGCAGGGCGAATCTCTCAAAAAGAATCCAAACATAATTCGAAACATCACCAGCTTAACGGTAGGTAATGGCAAACCTGACACCTAAAACCCTAGCAAGTTTCGGTAACATTTTCGTAATCTCGCTAAAAGAACAGGTTATTGAGTTGAGACCCGCACTAGCGCTGGTCTCAACTCAACAACCTGTTCTCAGCGCACTCAAAAAGCGCTCTATCTACTGACGGTGAATAGTCGCAAAGATTTCGTTCAAAATAGCTTGAGCGCCTTGAGCTTTAAGTTTATGTGCCAGATCAATGCCCAATTGCTCTGCTTGGGTAGCTGCACCCGAAACGACATCTTTAATGACGGTTTGTCCGTCTAGACTGGCAACTAGACCAGTTAGGGTTAGAGTGTCGTCAGTGATGACAGTGTTGACCCCAATTGGTACTTGGCAGCCTCCCTCTAGCTCGTGTAAAAAAGACCGTTCAGCATAGCAGCGGTAAGCCGTTGGAGTGTGTTCTAACACTTTGAGCAGGGAAAGGATTTCGGTATCGTCGGTGCGGCACTCAATGCCCAGAGCACCTTGACCAACGGCGTGAAGGGAAATGTCAGGGGGGATGACTTGGTGGACGCGATCGCCCATTCCGAGTCTTTGCAAGCCAGCTACAGCTAAGATCAGCGCATCGTATTGCCCTGCATCAAGCTTGCCGAGGCGAGTATTGAGGTTACCGCGCACGTCTTTGAATGCCAGGTGAGGGTAGTGATGTCTTAGCTGAGCCAACCGTCGTAATGACGAGGTGCCGATCACCGCACCTGCTGGCAAGCTATCGAGCTGCTTTCCGGCATGTTTCTCATGCAGTACAAGGGCATCGGCAGGGTCTTCACGTTCGGTAATACAGCCCAGCACCAGTCCTGGCGGTAAGTTAGTCGGTAGATCTTTTAGGGAGTGGACGGCAAAATCGGTTTCTCCATTAAGCATGCCAACTTCTAGCTCTTTGGTGAACAGGCCTTTGTCCCCAATTTTTGCCAGCGCTACATCCAGAATCTTGTCGCCCTGGGTGCTCATGGTGTGAACTTCGAAATTGCGATCGGGAAACGCGTTTTGCAGTTGCTCTTGAACCCAGTAGGTTTGCACCAAAGCCAGTTGACTTTTGCGAGACGCGATGCGGATTGTGCGAGGAGGGCTAGCAATCATCTTGTAAAGGAGTGTTTCAAAAAACAGCGAAACGTTAAGCAGATCACCGACTTAAACCGTTTAAACAGCTTACCGCAGGGCGCGCCACATCATGCAAAGAACGAGAGTCCTGCTGCTACAACTCTCGCTCTTTGCGACGCTGTTGGATTGTCTTGAGTTCTTCGAGTCCGGGTGCAGCTTGGGTCTGCTGGGGATCGTCGATGGGTGGCTTGCGATCGCCAGGAATGATGCTGAGATGGGAATGGGCTATTCCCGGCACAGAAAACACCGTCGGTTGCGATTGTAGGTTAAACAAGTTGGGGCTAAGTGGTTTGCGGCGATCGCTACCCTGCTGCATTTCTGTTTGTAGCGCTAACGGAGAAATGGCTGGAGAATCGGTGAGATTAGGCGCTACGTCACTGAGCCAGTGGGTTGGGTTGTCTGCTAGTTCGACTGGCAAGTGATTTGATTGCCTTGTAGATAGCTCCTCCAGATCGTTGATTTGATCTGGCGCTAGCGGGTGCCGTTTGAATCGCTGGGCTAGCAACAGAGAGCCAAACCCGCAGCTAATGGCGATCGCCCCAAACAGCCAAATAGGAGACAGGGCGGCTTCGACCGAAGAGCCTGAGGCTTGTGGTGCTACTGCTTCCTTTCCGGCTACCAAGGGTAAGGGATTGCGAGTAGACAAGTCCGGGTTCATCAATCCAGTCACCGCGATTCCTGCTGTTAGCAGCGTGGTGACCCAAACGCCGCTCCAAAACAGCAAAGGATACCGCTGTACGAGCTGACTGCCTATATCGCCAACGATTTGCCACAGGGATTCTGGCGTTGAGGCGTTAAGTGGCACATGTTGCAGATCTGGAATATCTTCCCAATTATCAGTCTGTGGAACGTCTTCACGAGTCCACCCAACCCTGTCATGCTGAGCCATACTGATGCCGAGCCATACAGATGTATTTGCGTAGTTCCTTTCGCTAATTCTAGGCAAATCTTGAGCTATCGGCTGGAAAACTGGCCTAGGACTTTACCGATCTTATTTTTGGGCGGTTATATGGAGTCACCCCAATTTTGTAAGATGGGTTAATGAAACCTGTGCCAAATCGGCGTATGTCTCATTAACCTTTTCTGGTAGTGGTATTGACGGAATAATTTGGTTGAAGCGCGGACTTTGGTCGCACTTCAACCAATTATTAACACGTTGAAGACTGCCTCCTGTTCTAATGAGTGTTTTGTAGGAATTGCCCGTGCCCGAACTGCCTGAAGTAGAAACTGTTCGCCGGGGTTTGAACCGAGTCACCCTTAATCAAGCAATTTTAGGGGGAGATGTATTGCTAGACCGCACGGTTGCAGCTCCAGCAGAGGTGGCGGGTTTTTTGGAGGGGTTAAAGGGCAGGGCGATCGCCCAGTGGCAGCGACGGGGCAAATACCTGCTAGCAGAATTGGCGTTGGGTCAGGGCTATCTGGGCGTACACCTACGGATGACGGGGCAACTGCTGTGGATGCAGCAAGACGAGCCACTGCAAAAGCACTGTCGGGTTCGCTTGTTTTTTGGTAACGATCAGGAACTGCGGTTTGTCGATCAGCGTACCTTTGGTCAGATGTGGTGGGTGCCTCCTGGTGTTGCGCCTGAGAGTGTAATCACAGGGTTGCGATCGCTTGGCCCAGAACCGCTGTCTGACCAGTTTTCCCTGGCATATTTCACCGGGCAGCTTCAGCAGCGCCAGCGCCCGATTAAAAACGCTCTGTTGGATCAGTCGATTGTGGCTGGCATTGGTAACATCTATGCCGACGAAGCGTTATTTCTCAGCGGTATTCGCCCCCAAACCTTCTGTGCCAAGCTGAGATCTGATGACTTTCAAAAGCTACACACTGCTATTGTGCAAGTACTAGAAACGGCGATCGCGGCGGGGGGCACCACCTTTAGCGATTTCCGCGATATTCAAGGTGTGAACGGTAACTATGGCGGCGTTGCCTGGGTGTACGACCGAGAGAAGCAACCCTGTCGGGTCTGTGCTACCCCGATCGAACGGCTCAAATTAGCGGGGCGATCGGCGCACTTTTGCAAAACCTGTCAGGTTTAAGAGGATGTTTTAAAAGTCTGATTGTTAGTAGCAAAACGTTTTAGATCCCCCTAAGTCCCCCTTAAAAAGGGGGACTTTGAATCCAGTCCCCCCTTTTTATAGACGCGAAGCGGCTTCCCGAAGGGTAGGGGGCTAGGGGGATCAACAGGTGCCTAAAATCACAGCAGACCACTTTTCAAACATCCTCTAAGCGCGGCTTAGACCGTTTCGACGGGTTCGATGACGACGGGTGCGGCAGCATTGACGAGGGTTAATAGCGATCCCCCTTGTTCTTGACCACTGGTGGCAAGGTCACTATGGCATAAGTAGACGCGATCGCCAGCTCGGTAAAGTAAATCTTGAAGCTGTCGCCCTAGTCGTTGCTGATCGGCCTCTAGAGCCTCAGCAGCACCCCACGTTTGCCCTGACCACTCCTGCAAAAAAATCGGTGCGCCAAACAGCGCTCCACCCCCCGTGAGCCAGAGGGCAGAACCCGCGTCTAGCCAAAACTGCCAGCGGTGGGCGCAGCGGTTAGCGCGGTATTGAAAAATGGTTGCCAAGGTTACAGCTTGCTGCGCTACCAACCGTTGAGCGGGGTAGGGGTCGGCGGTAATAGTACCTCCGCGTAGCAGTTGAATAAAGCCTTCCACGGAGGATTCAGTCACTGTATCTACTCGTACTGCTATTGGCGGTGTTGTCAGAGCTTGAGCTACTGGCTGAATTACATCGGGCTGGGCTATATCTGGTCGGGCGATCGCGACTTGACGCAGCCGAGCCTCAACCTCCCAATAGTGTTGGGCGGTTTCCATGAGTTCGCGCAGTGCCGCCAGCCGATCGTAAGACAGGTAGCTACCACCTGCAAGAAACCGCTGAATAGCCCGATCGAGCAATGTAACGGGGCTGGGGAGCAGTCGCTGCTGTTGTTGAAGTTGCTGAGCCTCGACCCACTGACGCAGGTCTTCGTAGGCTTGAGTAGCGCGATAGCCTAAACGATCCCAGCGGGGAAAGCTTGTAGCCGGGAGTAAGTGGGGATGGTCGGGATCGGGTACAAAGCAATGATCGACCAGCAGGCCAGCGCGGACTGGATCAATGGCAGAATCCAGGGAGCTAGGGGATGGGGAGCGGGGATCAGAATCAGATGAAGTAGACGCATCCAGCGCAACCTCGCTCCCTGGCTGCCGCCGCCCTGCTTCACTAAAGGGACGTTGGCTCAGCACGATCAGCAATTCGGCGATCGCATCTTGGCTCAGCAACCGCCCCAACCCTGGATACACCAGTGCCAGCAAGGTCAGCAGGGCACGGATCATGGGAAAGGCAGCGAGAGGCTGCTGGTCGTTGAGCGCCTCAACAGCAATGCCTCTGCGGGTGAGAATTTCACGCAGGGTATAGCGGGCGATCGCATCTAGCCCTGGCCCAATGATGGCTACTTCGCTGGGAAGCACCTGTCCAGTGTGAACTGCGTTGGCTACAAACTCGGCAGTGGTTCGCAGCAGTTGCGCTCTAGATACCGCTTGAATGGACTGGATAGCGCTGGGCAGGTTGGGCAATAGCACAGGTGCTTGCACCCAGGATGCGATCGCCGCTCCCCACTCCGTACCCAAGTTGTCTGCGGGGGGTGGCAACTCTTCAACCAGACAGCGATCGGCTAAGGTACTCAAACAGTGGGGATCGGCTCCCAGCCCCAGACGCACCGCGCCGTTGGCATTGTACGTAAACACTCCTGGAATGCCTGCGTCTAGCAGCACCGTCAAAAGTGTATGGGCGATCGCAGGGTATTCATCCACATCATCGGCCAAGACCGCCCGGTAGCGCTGACACAGATGGGGTTGATACTCTGGATCGGGCAGCAAATAACGCCAATACAACTCTGTCATAATGCCGTAGGTCAAGAGGCCTCGCTCTAGACACCACTCGCGCCAGTGCAGCAGCGCATCTCCCATAGACTGCCAGAGTTCAGGAGGTTCGTCTTGATCCGCCATCCCTTCCTGTAACATCAGGGGAATATCGTCGGGCGGCACCCCGGCCAGCGCCGCCAGTTGCAGAATATCTAACATGCGCCGTACGAGGTAATACTCTACTACACCCGGTTGAGCCAGCTTGCCGCTGTCTAGGTCTGCCCGCCACAGCCGAGTTGCGAGGTCTTGTTCCGTTTCGGGTCGTAGCCGCACCGGAAATTGCGATCGCAGCCCTAACCGCTTGACTAAGAGCGGGTAGAACAAAAGCACTTCGTCTTGGAAGAATCCCAGTGGTGTAGACGAGTCAAAGGAAAACTGTCCCCGGCTGGCGGCAGCTAGGCGATCGGCTAGCTCGATTCGGTTGTCGCCAATGGCAGCCAAGATTAACGCTGGAGGCAACGGCGAAGGCCGTAGAGGCTCAGGAGCAGCCTCCGCTTGTTGACAAAACAGCTCGACCAATCGGCTTGTTTTGCCGCTGCGAGTAGAGCCAACAATCCAAATAGAATCAGAAGGTGCCAACGTATTTAAGGGAATTTGCTAGAGTATCAGCGGCGTAACTAACCTGTTGTTTAAACCTGGCAATTCTAAGAAGCGATAGCTAATAGCTATCAGTATCCTCATCCCTTACATTTAAAACAACCTCTAAACAACCTCTCACAGTGGCAGCGGTTGCTTAGTCTAGTTAGTTACAGCGCACAGAATTAGATAAACCTGATATTTTTAGTAAACGGGGCGACATCCGCTACCCCTTAACTTTAGAAAAGCACTATTCGCACCCGATTGTGGGTGATCCGACGTTAGTAGCATCCCCTCACATCACCGATGCTCAATTCACTACACCCGCATGAGAACTACGATCAATTCAGCCTTTAGAGCTTACTTGCGTTTCAGTAAACGATGGTTGTTCAAAACGCCCGAACGAGCGTTAGACGATGCCTATGAGGCGGCTCTTCGCATCAAAGCCATTGAGGATACCCATTTTGGTGGGGGCAGAATCTCACCAGAGTACGGCAACTATGGAAGTAGCGTCCGTAGCTACTTCCAGTCAGAACTGCAAAAGTACCTCAACATTGCCAAAGTTCGGTTAGCAGAATTTAAGGTCAGCAGCTCTGTGCTAGGGCTTTCCACCCAACCGATTACTGAGATTCAGCTAGATGAGCAGCCAGTCGATGCATCTCGTATCAATATTATCGATCAACCTGCGCTGATTCTAAAAAAACTGCGACTGATTGATGATGTCATGGCACGTTACAGTGGCGATCGCTCCAGTGCCAATACGTTGGTCGTCATGGCTGATCCCGACCAAATCAATGGACGGCAGAGTAGCCGTTCTCTGACAAACCGAATAACGAGTCAAACTAGTATTTCTAACCGCTCTAGTGCTCCAGCTCCCACCGAAGACGTTGAATCGTTGATTGATAAAACAGGCGTACTGCCTCGTTCAATTCTGCGTACTGTTGATCGAATTAAACAAGATCTCGATCCCAATGCAGAGCGCGAAGTGGTAGAAAACTTTCGCAGCTCTCAAACCAGAACATCAACGTCGCTGCGATTTATTCTCTTGCTCGTCATCATTCCCCTGATTACTCAACAGGTGACTAAGAATTTCGTGGTTGGTCCTCTAGTCGATCACTACAGAGTTGTGGACGGAAATACAGTATTTCTCAATGCGGATATTGAAGCAAAGGCGCTAGAAGATTTGAACCGCTATGAAGAGCGGTTACGGTTTCAAAGCCTGGTAGGTAGTTCACCTCCAATTAATGAAGAGCAACTTACCGAAAAACTAAAAGAAAAAGCCGAAGAGATTCGTCAAGATTTTCTGAGCGTAGGTAATGATGCCGTAAAAAACATCTTTTCAGATATTTTTTCTGCTCTCGCGTTTGCTCTACTGCTACTTAACAGCAGCCGCGAAGTTGAGGTTCTCAAATCTTTTATGGATGAACTTGTTTATGGGTTGAGTGACAGTGCTAAAGCATTCATAATCATTTTGCTTACCGACATTTTTGTGGGGTTTCACTCACCTCACGGATGGGAAGTGCTATTAGAAGGAGTTTCTCGTCACTTTGGCATTCCCGAAAGCCGAGAATTTATCTTTCTATTTATCGCTACTTTTCCTGTAATTCTAGACACGATTTTCAAATATTGGATTTTCCGCTATCTCAACCGAATTTCACCCTCTGCAGTTGCTACCTATCGCAGCATGAATGAATAGTTGAAATCCCCTGAAACGCGAGCTTAGAGAAACTTTCAAAGGATTTCAACTGCTCAAATAATGGCTTAAAGTTGGTGTAGCTGTTAAACGCCCAAAGCGATCTTTAGCTTGGTTAAAACTGCCGATTCGGTATCGCTCACTTTGGGGTTGCCTGAGCCAAACAGGCCACTACCTGCGGCACTGGCAACGTGCTCCGCTGCCGAATAAATAAATTGCTTGTATTCGCTGATCTCTTCGGGTGTTGCTTTAGTTTCTAGCGTAGCAAGGGCATCGGTAATGGCGGCGATCGCCTGCTCTGCCGCATTGTCGGGAGTCAAGCCTTTAGGAGTCTCTCTGGAGGGAGCTTTCATCGCTTCTTCAGAAAATACGCCTTGAATAATGGAGTTATTAGGATATCTTTTAGAAACCCCTAATACCTCTTTCGCTAAGGTAGTTGCTTCAATTGCAGTCGATACAATACCCATATCTGCTATTGATACGGCAATCCCACTCAACGTCACTGCCTTAAGCACTTTTACTGCTTCATCTGGAGTGTAGGTAGACATCGTTTCAGTTTTCCCCAATACAAAATTTCACCCGTATCATAACACCTGAAATGGCTGAATCTGGGTAGCCCAAGGTGCATTCAAAGGATGTAAAATATCTGTCCTAAGTAAGATTTTTATAAGTTAGAAAGGTGCATTGGGTAACATTATTGCTGGCTTAATTTTGGCTTAACTATTCCTGTTGCCGAGTCATGCGGCCATAGGCAAAGACAGCGATGCCGATCATACTGAATGAAAACAGCGTCGTCAGTGTGCCCAAAGCATACAAAGCAGGAGAGGTTACGTTGGTGGTCATCCCAAAAATTTCTAGCGGCAGGGTATTGTCTTGCCCTGAGACGAGAGACGTTCGCGTGAACTCGTCGTAAGACAAGGTAAAACCTAAGATGAAAATGCCAAATAAACTAGGCAAGATCAAGGGGAAAATGATTTCCCAAAATGTCTTAACATCGCTGGCTCCTAAATCTTTTGCCGCTTCTTCATAGGATGTATTAAAGCGGTTAAAGATACCCAGCATAATTAGAAACGCAAACGGAACAGTCCAGGTAAGATGGGCACCCAATCCCGATGAAAACCAATCGGTTGACAAGCCCAGTAATTGAAATACAATCCCGATGCCCAGAGAAATCAAAACGCTTGGCACAATTAAGCTAGAGATGGTGAGGTAAAAAACCGTGTTGGCTCCTCTAAACCTCGACCGAAACGCTAAACCCGCTAAGACACTCACCACAATTGAAGAAAAGGCAATTACGAGACCCAAGAAGAGCGATCGCAAAAATGGCTCTACAAAATTGCCTACCCGCTGCTCTTGAAACACCTGTCCTAGCCAGTAGAAGCTAAACCCTTTCATCGGGAAAGTTAACCCCCCGTCTGGCCCTTGCAATGACAGAATGAAAATACCCAGCATCGGCCCGTAGAGAAACAGCACAAACAGGCCAAAAAATGCCGCTAAGACATAGAAGGTGAGCGATCGCGTCTGCATAGTTGTCCCTACAGTTCCTTGCGAATATCAACAACGCGCAAAATACCCATTACCAAAATCAGCGTTACTGCTAACAGAATGACCGCGTTAGCTGCTGCTAATGGGTATTGCAAACTGCCAATTTGCGTTTGAATCAGTTTGCCTACCGATGCCGATTGACCACCGCCCATCATTCGCACGGTGACAAACTCACCCATAACCAGCGTGACAATAAAAATCGACCCGATCGCAATCCCTGGTGCTGACAACGGCAGAATAATTTCTTTAAAGGTTTGAAAGCCCGATGCGCCCATGTCTTGAGCTGCTGTGATCAGATTCCGATCAATCCGCATCAAGCTATTAAAAATCGGCGCAATCATGAAAAAATTGTACAGGTGAACCATGCCCAAAACGATCGCAAAGTCTGAGTACAGCAGCCACTCCACAGGTTGCTCCACCACACCCAAATTCAGCAATAACTGGTTCACCAATCCCTCTTTGCCAAGGACAGGCACCCAAGAAATCATCCGAATAATATTTGATGTCCAAAATGGTACCGTACAGACCAAAAACAGAATGATCTGCCAGCGTTGATCTTTGATATAAAACGCTAAAAAGTACGCGACGAGATAGCCAATTAACAAGGTGAAAAACCAGGTCAAAAATACGTACTTAAACGTATTGAGGAAGGTTTTCACCGTCACGCTGGATGTGAAAATGCTGGTGTAGTTTTCGAGGGTAAACGCAGGCACCATGGAATATCCATTGAACTGCCAAAAGCTCACCACAAAAATCATCAAAATTGGCAGCACCAAAAACAAAAGAAATATCAGAGTTTGAGGTGTTACCAGCAGATAGGTTTCCAAACCTTTCCAGCTTTTTGCTGTCATGGGAGTGCTCTGCTTGAATTTAGGGTATGCCGATTTGAATGATGCCGATCGCGTTAGTTTTCAACATCGCCATCGTAATTTGGAGTGATAATTCACACACAAACTAAGAAAATGTTCAATGCTAAACCTCGTCTAACTTGAAATCCAGAGTTTTCCCTCACCCTAAATCCCCCTTAAAAAGGGGGACTTTGAATCCGGTTCCCCCCTTTTTTAAGGGGGGTTAGGGGGGATCAAACCCAGTTGAGGCTAGACCAGAAGACTTGTGTGTACACAGTAGGCTCTTTGGGAGAGGGGCTGGGGGTGAGGGCTAAAACTACAGTTCTCAACGTGGACTTGGTTTAGATTATTTCGCACCCGTGGTGCGAAATAATCTAGCATTGAACAGAAACGGAATCCCTCTTTGCAATTACGAAGTGGTTACGAGGCAATAAACTCGTTCCACTTTTGAACCAGGTACGTGTTTTCCTTCATGGTGGAGTTCCAGCACACAATATTGCCAAAACGCTCCTTGAAGGTACCTCCATCTCGAACCGCGCCCTTCGACTCCAACTTTTTGTCGAATGGGTCAATCATGTCTTCTGCTGCTGGCTTGCCTTCGTACCAGAAGTCCCACTCGGCCTGCGACATATATTTTTTGGCATTCTCAGGAGCAGCGCTGTAATACCCTTGACGACCTAAAAAGGCACCTACCCAGCCTTCTAGCATCCAGTTCATGTACTCGTAAGCGGCCTCTAGGTTGATTCCAGACAGGTTCTTCGAGAGGCCAATACCGCCACCCCAGCCGCGATAGCCTTCTTTCATCGGGGCGTAAACGCACTGAACGCCTTTTGATTTAACGGCTGTCACCGCAGGTGACCACATGGATTGCAGCACCACTTCACCCGATGCCATCAAGTTAACGGACTCGTCAAACGTTTTCCAGAATGCCCGAAACTGACCGTTCTGCTTCTGCTCTTTGAGAATTTCGGTGATCTGGTCGATCTCCTCTTTGGTCATATTGCCCTTGTCTCCAAAGGTCATCAGCCCCGACGCTTCTGCCACCATCGCCGCATCCATGATGCCAATTTGGGGAATGTCTATAATCGATGTCTTGCCCTTAAATGCGGGATCGAACAGTTCCTTCCAGCTTTCAATCTTGCGTCCTACTAGATCGGGTCGATAGCCCAACGTGTCAGCATTGTATTGAAACGGAATTAGGGTCGCGGAATCGGTTGGGGTCGGAGAAAATTCCTTAGAATCAGGCCCCGTTACGTATTGCACTCGGTAGGGCGCAGTTCCTTGGGACTCTTCGACTGGTAGCCCTTCAAATTTTCCAGACGTAAAGAACGATACGATTTTGTCGTAGTCTTTAATTTTGTTGATGTCGATGGGTTGCAGATTGCCTGATGGAATCACTAAGGGCAAGCTGAAATATTCTCCGTCGAAGATGTCGTATTGCTTGGGCTGAGAAATGGCGATCTGGTTGTTTTCTTCGGTGCTAAGTGCCCGCATGTCTAGCTTGAAGCCCAGATCTTCTTGCGCCTTATCGCGAATTTCGTTGATTTGAGAGACACCTGTACCAATCAAACGCAATGTGATGTCCTTGGTTTTGTTGGCATTGACTTCAGGCCCTTGAGCAGGGTTGCCCGGAGTTCCTGCGGGAGCCTCGGTGGTTGTAGAGGCACAGCGAGCTACCGCAAAACCGGCTCCGGCTGCCAATCCAGTTTTGATCAGTTTGCGGCGAGATAGGTTAGTCATAGGTGCTACTGAGTTAAGGTTGCTACTGAGTTAAATGTGAACACTTTATTTGGGGAATCTGTTCTGGGGGTGCGGCTAGTGCGGCAAAAAGATGCAGTCATCGATCGCACAGCCAACCGTCACCAGTTGCCCCTCTTGGGCTGGGTTTGTTGCCCAGTCGTGGCTCCGAGCTTTGTAGGTGATCTCTTCGCCTGTAGACTCCAACATTAAAGAGACACGGGTAATATAACCCGTAAATTCAATCGAGGTGACTCGCGCTGTGATCTGGTTGTGAGCGGTGGGATCGGCGGGGGGATAGGGGTGTAGGGTCAGGCGATCGCTTCGTACTGAGCAAGCTGCCGTCATGCCTACATTGGCGGCCTTGCCTCGCGTTAAAAATGTTCCTACTTGCTCCACCTCTAACCGAATTACGGCATTACCCGCAGGATGGGGCATCCCAGTAGTCACCTCTGTAACCTTGCCGACAAAAATATTGTTATCGCCCACAAACCTCGCCACAAAGCGCGATGCAGGCGTAGCAAAGATTTCGGGAGGGGTGCCAACTTGGTCGATGCGCCCATGATCCATCACCACAATCTGATCAGACAGAGAGAAGGCTTCATCTTGACCATGGGTGACTTGGATGAAGGTCATGCCAAATTGCTTCTGCAAGCGGCGCAGTTCACCCCGGGTTTTGACGCGGAGATTTTCATCTAGGGCGCTAAGGGGTTCATCTAACAGCAGCACTTGAGGACGGGTGACGAGTGCCCGCGCTAGAGCAGCGCGTTGTTGCTGGCCACCACTCAGATTTTGGGGCTTTCGACCCGCGAACTTTGATAAGCCGACAATTTCTAGCATTTCGCCAATGCGCTGATCTCGCTCTGGCTTAGGCACGTCCTTCATTTTTAAGCCAAAGTCGATGTTCTCCCAGACCGTTTTATGAGGAAACAGCGCGTAGCTTTGGAACATCATCGCCGTGTTGCGCTTTGCAGGGGGCAGGTCATTAACGCGGCGATCGCCAATCATGACATCGCCGCCAGTGATATCTTCGTGTCCTGCAATCATCCGCAAGGTCGTGGTTTTGCCACAGCCACTAGGTCCTAGCAAACAACAGTAAGAGCCTGCCGGGATATCCAGATTGATCCCTTCTACAGCAACAACCGAACCGTACTTCTTCGTGACATTTCGCAGCGTCACCCCCGTTGCATTTGCCGCGATCGCTTGGGCGGTGGCATCGACAATCGAGGAGGATAACGGCTCAGCCGTCGTCGCAATTGATAGGGGTGAGTTCATGGCAGCCGCGAGGGAAACGAGGGGGACAATCCAGATGGCGATGATTGAGTGGCGTTTAGTCAACTGATCTAACTATGTAGATTGCATTCAGTACAAAGGGTTTTGAAAAAGCAAATTGTATCGCACGGTACGTTTTTCGCTGAACTTCTGATCAAACTTCCTTAGCACGGATAAATTTCGTCGAGTTGTAATAGCGTGTGGAGCAGCACATTTGCGCCTTGAGTGCATTGTTCTGCCGACGTATACTCTTCCCCAGAATGGCTCAGTCCTGCCTGACTAGGCACGAAGATCATGCCCATGTCGGTGATCCGTCCCATTTCCATTGCGTCGTGTCCGGCGCGACTGGGTAGGTGACAGTAGCTTAGCCCTAAATTTTGGCAAACGGTGCCGATGGCTTGTTGAACCGATAGAGCCGCTGGGGTTGGTTCAACACAGAGGATGGGGTCAAGGTGAATCTGGGTATGGGTTGCGGTGGCGATCGCCGCCATTTCATGCCGCAATTGAACCATCATCGTGTCCAGACAGGGTTGCGATAAATCTCGCATATCCACTGACATCTCTACTCGACCGGGCACAATGTTGACCGCATTGGGGGCAACAGTGAGAAATCCTACCGTGGCGACGGGCTGGCTGGGTATCTTTAAGGCCGTTTGCTGCACCGCCAAAATGACCTGAGCAGCAGCCACCAACGCGTCTTGGCGAGCCTCCATTGGGGTTGTGCCTGCATGGTTGGCTTGCCCCGTGATGGTAATGGATTTCCGTAACATCCCCACCACTCCCTGTACAATCCCGATCTCGACGCGGCGCTGCTCCAACACGGGGCCTTGTTCAACGTGAAGTTCTACAAACGCGGCTACCTCAGACCGGGTTCTGCGGGCGCTGGGCAGTTGATCCCAGTCGCCGCCAATACTGTCCAAACAGGTTTGAATCGGCTTACCAATCTTGGGCTGATAGCGTTCAGGAGCATCCAGTACGACAGTGCCTGCCATGCCCTGCCCCCCAATCATGCTGCTTTCTTCATCGGTAAAGACGATCACTTCAATCGGGTGCTTGAGCCGCAGCTTTTGGTCTCGCAGCGATCGCACCACCTCAATGCCAGCTAGCACCCCTAGTACACCATCGTAAGACCCTCCCGATGGCACGGTATCAATGTGAGAACCCGTGGCTAGGGCGGGTGCATCAGCCACCAATCCGTCATAGCGCCCAATCAAATTGCCAGCCGCGTCGGTTCGCACGGTCATCCCAACGCCTACCATCCACTGCTGCACCCGATAGCGAGCCTGCAAGTCTTCTGGGGTAAACGCCAGCCGACAAATGTCTCCATTGGGTAACTTCCCAATGGTTGCCAGTCGATTGATGCTTTGATTGAGGCGATCGCCATCTACCAAAAGCCTAGAAAGAACTGCCACCCTACTCTCTCCTAAATACCTGGGTTGTGCTTCAAATCTTGTGTTTCAAATCTTGTGTTTCAAATCTACTGATTAGGTCTTGAACGGTGAATTCTGTACGTACCGTTTAGAAAATGATCCATACATTCAGGATGTCACTCTCGGCATCCCCAGAAACTGGGCGATCGCAGTGTCCCCACTAAAAGTGGCTACGGCTAGACTTTGAGGTTGCAACGCTTGAGACCATCAAAGTTCAGGACAAAAACATAAGTCCCTTCCCAAGGAAGTCAGCAAACGGCTCATATCGTGGGCGGATTCAGATCAGGGCTAAGTTCAGAATTACATATTCCTGCATACTGTATACAAATCTGCTCTAATAAAAAGTTTTCTCGAACACATAAGCTGAGCTAAGTGTAAAACATCTTGGACGTTGTATACTGCATACTAAAAACGGCTAGGAGCACCCTCGATTGACCCTGTCGTCCCTCTCAGTACAGCGCAATAAATCACTTTACGAGCAGACCTACGATGCCCTGCGCGCCAGCATTCTCTCTGGCGAGCTTGCTCCCGGTCAGCATCTTATAGAAACTCAGTTGGCCGATAAATTGCAAGTTAGCCGCACTCCTATTCGAGAGGCCATGCGCCAGCTTCAGCGAGATACCTTAATCATTGCAGCGGCGGGTGGGGGGTTGCAGGTAGCGGTGGTCTCGGTTGAAGATGTGGGCTACTTATATGACTGCCGCTTGGCATTGGAACAGTTGGCAGTGCAAGGAGCCTGTAGCCATGCAACCCCTGTTCAGATGGATGACTTACATGCGCTGGTGGTGCAGGCAGAAAGCGTAAAGAGCAACACCCACGCTGATCAATACAACCCACAAATACTAGATTTGGACTACCACTTTCATCGACTCATTGCCGAGAGTTCTGGGAACCCCTGGTTAGTTTCGTTACTCGATCGAGTGTTTGATAAGATGACGCTACTGAGAGTTCAAACGACTCGCCATAACCCGCGCGTGCTAGAGGTGCAGATTGAGCATCGAGATATCTATCAAGCGATTCTTCAAAGTAGGCAATCGGGTGAGGTTACAACGGTAACGAAAGCGGTACAGGCGATGCAGAGTCATCTGGCTGCCAGCCGAGAGCGCGTTACCCGTGAAGTATTTAAGCTTCAGTAGGTTTAAGCTTCAGTAGGTTTAAGCTTCAGCAAATAGAGAGTGAGGGATCAGCAAACAAAAATCATCCCGGTGTCATTTCCGCGCAGGCGGGAATCCATGATAAGCCTTCTGCTTGAGCCGGTATCTTATTTCAACGCAGTTCCCTAAGTAGTTCGACCTAAATAAAAACAAGCTTCTAAAAGTCTGTGCCGCCCGCTGCGCTGGCGGCACAGACTTTTAGGATTTTATGTTTAATTACGCCCATCTACTTACTGTTCTGGAGTTGTTATAGCGGTTCCTCTTAACATGAGGTACACGTTGGACAGACAGGGCAAGGGTTTCAGCTTGTTATTCGTACCGCACCAGATCGGTAACCGCTATATACGTTTGTGAACAGTTCAGTACAGCGCACCGCCTAAAAATGAACAATATATTCAAAAATACGCTCTCCCAATCCTTTTAGAGAACTGATAAAGCTATGCGACGAGTCTTCATCTGTGGTTCTGCCCTGCGGGGGCAGCCCGATCATCAAAATCTACAGTCTGCTGTCTTTTTGCGAGAAGCCAAAACTAAGCCCCTATACCGAATTCATTCAGTTGAGAATGGCTGGCATCCTGGTATCTATCAGGTAAACGAAGGTGGCGTTTCGATTCCGGGGGAGGTTTACGAAATGACGGCAGAGCAGTTCGATTATTTATCATCGAATGAGCCTCCGCACATGTACCCCACGGATGTGATTTTGGCGGATGACGAGGTGGTGACGGCGTTTTTCTACCCTCAAGACTTGGTAGAGAAGTATGGCTGGCTCGATATCTCAGAGCTGGGTGGCTGGGTGGCCTATAAACAGGCGATCGCCACGGGTGGGTAATTGCCATAGCCAACTAAATTAATAAGAAAGCGAGTGCCCTATGCGTCTAAGCACAGGGCACTCGCTTTCTTATGCATTCTAGACAGATCGGGTTGCTTAACGGAGCGCGGCTCTCACAAAGACACCTGTGGCCTGACTCAAATTAAAAATTGCTTTAAGCTTCAGCGTCCCCAGTTTGCTGCTTTTTACGACGAGCCGAGAATGCTGCACTAGCTGCTAGTAAGGTTCCTACAATCGTTGCAGGTTCAGGCACGGGTGCTGCTGACACGACTTTGAAGTCAGGCCCATTCGACGACGCACCTTTGGCAGTCAGGCGCAGACGCTTAGATGTGGCACCGTTGAGCAACAACCCCTGAGAACCCACCTTTTGAGTACCGACGATTTCTTTCGTGTCAATGCCAAATCCGGCATACTGACTGTTTTTGCTGTTAAACAGATAACTAGTCAAAACGCCACCTGCATCGTCTAGGGCTTCAACCAGCATGTTGCTGTTCATGCCGCGTTCCCAAAATAGGAAGCGGTCGGTCGCTTCGTTAAAGAACAGATCCATCACAAAGCGACCTTTGTCTTCAGTATCAATAATGCTGTTCAGGTTGAGGTTACCTAGAGAGGCAACGATGCTGCTGTTGGTTGCAACTTCTTGCTTAATGCCCACGGTGGCATTGTCGCCTAGGTCAGAGCTAGCAGCCCCTGTGCCTTCGACAGTGCGGACATCGTTATAGATCAAATTAGCGCCGCTAACGAGGTTGAAATCGTTGTGGCTAGCACCGCCGTAGCTAACAGATTGCAACATCAGATCTCCTTTAGGGGAAGAACCTGTCCAATCTGTAGCAAAAGAAAACGGCGAAAATGATACAGATGCTGCGTTTGCAGGAGCAGACAGGATAGCTAAAACGGCACCAGTGGTAAAACTAGCCCAGGCGAGAGTGTGCTTACAATTCATCATTTTGCTTTGACCAGTAGTTTGTGCATTGGGATTTAAGCTGAAACACAGACTCAGGGGCGCAAAAAGTCAGAGTGAGAGTAGCCTGTTGGATGGGGGTTAGTCTAGAACACAGGCCATGTGCTTACATATCACTAGGTTACGCAGAAATGGCTATAGTATTTCAGATGGGTAATATTTTTTACAGCTTCTTTATCAGAGGGCTTTATCCTTCGGTATTCACTGATTTTCTATACTTATCGCTCTAATAGGATTTACACAACTTTCTTGGTTTTTCGTGTGAAGTGCGGAGGTTCTATCTAGTCGAATTACTCGACTCTTGATCGAGGATGGTGTGCCACCTACAGTGTTTCGAATACATCGTGGATGTCATCAGGGTGATGAACTGGTGCCATCTTATCTAGCAGCAAGACGGCGCGATCGCGATCCTCTGTAATCAGATCTAGAAGTTCGTACTTATCCAGGTTGGCTTTGCGGGCATAGAACTCGCACTGGGTCAGGAGGCGATCGCAATTTTGCCGCAGATACATCGCCAGCGCTGCCGTTGCCTGGGCTTCCACATTGCGCCCCAAAAAAAACGCCATTGCATTGAGCAATTTCATCTCATATTCAGGCGGCGTATTGATGGATAATTGTGCTCGTTCTTCTAGTGGTTTTTCTGTCATGAGCCTCTCTACAAAAGCGCTTCAGCGTGATGCCGCAGATGGTCTTCAATGAACGTGCTGATGAAGTAGTAGCTGTGATCGTAGTTCTTTTGGCGGCGCAGGGTGAGCGGTTGTCCAACGCGGGCACAGGCAGCTTCAAATAGGTCGGGCATGAGTTGGGTGGTCAGGAATGAATCTGCCATACCCTGGTCAATCAGGATCGGAAAATTGAGTTGAGTTGTTTGTACCAGTTCGCTGGCATCGTATGCGCGCCAGGTATCTTGTGCGCCCAGGTAATTGCTGAATGCCTTCTGTCCCCAAGGGCATTGCATGGGGGCAGCGATCGGAGCAAAGGCTGAAACGGAGCGATACTGCGTAGGATTTTTGAGGCCGCAGATCAGCGCGCCGTGGCCGCCCATAGAATGGCCGCTAATGCCTTGTCGGGTTGAATCAGCGGGAAACTGATCAGCGATTAGGCGAGGGAGTTCTTGGGTGACGTAAGTGTACATACGGTAGTGCGATCGCCACGGGTCTTCAGTTGCATCGACATAAAAGCCTGCCCCCGTGCCAAAATCCCACGTCTCGTCTTCGCCGGGAATGCCTGCTCCACGCGGGCTGGTATCGGGAGCCACCAGGATAATCCCATGCTTCGCGGCAAACTGCTGCGCCCCAGCTTTTGCCATGAAGTTTTCTTCAGTGCAAGTTAACCCCGACAAAAAATATAGTACTGGTAGAGTGCCAGCACTGGCTTGGGGGGGCAGGTAAATAGAAAACCGCATCTCGCCATTACAGACTGTAGACGGATGGCTGTAGAACCCAACCGTACCGCCAAAACAGGCGTTTTCAGATCGAAGTGTCAAGGTGACCGACATGGAACAAAACCGCTGGTATTAATTACACCTAATACCCTATAGCAATTTGCTTTAAGAGGATGGTTTAACGATTTGATTGGTTGCCCAACGCTAAGGGCGAAGCATTTGGCCGGTAGATATAGATATGAACGAGACGTACTGGCCAAATGCTTCGCCCCTACGTAAATTAAAAAGGTTATCAACCCCGTTTGATGCACGTTGCTAGAACGTTAGCACGATGCGAATTCCTTCGCCCCGATGCATCATGTCGAACGCGTCGTTGATCTGCTCAATTGGCATAACGTGAGTCACCAGATCATCAATGTTGATCTTGCCATCCATATACCAATCCACAACTTTGGGAACGTCGGTGCGACCTCTAGCGCCACCGAAGGCTGATCCTTTCCAGACACGCCCCGTCACCAATTGAAATGGACGCGTGCTAATCTCTTGTCCGGCTCCCGCCACGCCAATGATGATGCTTTCACCCCAGCCTTTATGACAACATTCCAACGCTTGCCGCATTACATTGACATTGCCAATACACTCAAAACTGTAATCGGCTCCACCCTTGGTCAATTCCACCAAATGTGCCACCAAGTCGCCCTCAACTTCACTGGGATTGACGAAATGTGTCATGCCGAGCTGTTCGGCCAGCGCCTTTTTCTTAGGGTTCAGGTCTACGCCCACAATCATGTTGGCACCCACCAGGCGACAACCCTGAATCACATTTAGTCCAATGCCACCTAAGCCAAATACCACGACATTCGCGCCCGGTTCCACTTTGGCGGTGTTGACCACCGCACCTACTCCCGTTGTGACACCGCAGCCAATGTAGCAAACCTTCTCAAATGGCGCATCTTCGCGGATTTTGGCGACAGCAATTTCGGGTAGTACGGTGTAGTTGGCAAAAGTAGACGTGCCCATGTAGTGGTGGATCATTTTGCCGCCAATGGAAAAGCGACTGGTGCCGTTGGGCATTACCCCTTTGCCCTGGGTTGAACGAATGGCCTGACACAGGTTGGTTTTGCGGCTTAGGCAATACTCACAGGTGCGACATTCGGGCGTGTAGAGTGGAATGACGTGGTCGCCCGGTTTAACCGACGACACGCCTGCACCAACTTCGACGACAACGCCTGCACCCTCGTGTCCCAAAATTGCTGGAAACAGACCTTCGGGATCTTTACCCGAAAGCGTGTAAGCATCGGTATGGCAAACGCCAGTGGCTTTGATTTCCACTAGCACTTCGCCTGCCTGCGGCCCTTCAAGCTGAACGGTTTCAATCTTAAAAGGCTGACCCGCTTCGTAGGCGATCGCTGCTTTGACATCCATGCCGAAACTCCTGAAAAGGTGCTGAGAGATTGAGACTCTGTGATTATCTCAAACTGGTGTACGTCTGTTTAAGATAAATGGATTTTAGAGGGATAGGACTTACGCACACTAAACGGACAGCCATGCAAAATTGAATGATGTTGCGTACGCTCCGCAACATCATCTAAGTAGTTCAACCTAAATAAAAACAAGATTCTAAAAGTCTGTGCCGCCCGCGCAGCGGGCGGTGCAGACTTTTAGGGTTTTATGTTTAATTACGCCCACCGACTTAACTGTGTAAGTCTTGAGTGAACGGATTGGTGTGGAAGGGCGATCGCACTCTACGTCTGATCAGCTACGGCAACATACGCTCCAAGCCCAATCAATGTACAACCTGACGTAATACGCTGACCCTGCCTGAATCTATAGCTGGTACTTAACTGCTGACCCATGGGTCCTGCAAATGTCGCTACCGTAAAATCCACTGCAAGATTAAGCAAGTCTGTGATTAGCCCTAAAATTAGAAACTGTGTAAAAACGTTGCCATTTTCAACATCGATAAACTGCGGAATAAACGCAAGAAAAAATAATGCTGTTTTAGGGTTGAGAACTTCAGTAATAATGCCTTGATAAAATGCACTTCCTCTACGTTGCGACTTCACGCGCGGATTGGAGTTGATCGATACGGTATCTCGACTCACAAGGGTTTTAAGTCCCAAGTAAATAAGATAAGCCGCTCCTACATATTTCACCATTGTGAACGCTATAGCGGTTCTTTGCCGGGTGAGGTACAGTAGACCCCGGCAAAACCCTTGCTGAATAAGGCTTTTAAAAATCAACTTGTACTTCACTGAACCAGGAACCGCTATATAGCCGAAGTCATTAACAGGCTAGAAACTCCAACGGCGGCGGCGATAACATGGAACAAACCTCCCACAAATAGCCCTAAAGCAGAGGAGATACCTTCAACTTTACCCCCATGAAGGCTACGCGCCAATGTGTAAAGAATCCCCGGCCCAGGAGTAATGCTGAGAATAAAAGCGGCTGTAAAGGACAGTCCAAGGGTTGCTAGATCTGGCATATTAAACCCATCCCGTTTTATTTGATCCTAACCACAGAAATCAACTTGTTTGGAGCCAAAACTCAATTTCAGACGTAATCTCATCGAACCGAGCCGCATGAGTGACATGAGCTGCAACGTGATACCACTCACCTGTTTTATACCGTGTCTCTTGACCTTCTAGGATGAGGATTAGTTCGCCTTGGGTAATCACCCCAACATTATTGGTTTCGTGGGTATGTGGTGGAATAACTGTCCCTGCGGGATACGACGCAAACAACACATCACAATCTTTTGCTTCTAGCTTAAATGCATCAAACGGCCCATCAAATTTTGGTAGAGATTGAAGCTGCTTTGGAAAGTGTGTCATCTACTTTTTTCCTTAGTTCACCGTAAGAAACGTGCAGTTTTTGGCGTTGCTGATTGTAGCTATGAAATTTGTTTTGGGAGCCGCACGGAGCGCGGCTCCCAAAACAAATTTCATAGCCGGATTAAGCAATGCCCAGTTTTTTACCTAAATATACTAGCGGCGATCGCTTTTCTCTATCCTTTTTAAAGGGGCTGAGGGGCGATCGCCTAGTCTCCCCTTGGTTGTTGCTGTGCCACGCAAAACACCGATGGGTGTGGGGAAGTTGGGTACGAAAATTCCCCTATTCCCCAGTAGGTTTTGCGTCTTTAGCGGTAGGATGAATTTATGGTAACGATACACAATTTCTAGAAGTGTCCTATGTCCTATTCTGTGGAGTCTCCGGCTCAAACCTTAAACGTTGACCTAGACGAACTCAACCGGAGATTTGAGACCGCCTCTCCCCAAGATATTCTGGCTTGGTGCGTTGAAAATATTCCCGCTGGCTTTGTTCAAACTAGTGCTTTTAACGTAGATGACTTAGTCATCACAGATATTCTTTATCGACAGTTAAAGCCTGCTCAGCCCGTCCCCGTTATTTTTCTAGACACGCTGTATCACTTCAAGCAAACTCTAGAATTGGTGGAAAAGGCAAAAGAGATTTACGGCCTTAATCTTCAGGTTTACAAAATGCCCGATATCGAAACCCGTGAAGCATTTGTCGCAACCTATGGCGATGCCCTATGGGATACCGATATTTCAAAGTTTCACGATGTCACCAAAATTGAACCCTTAAATCGGGGTTTGAAGGAACTGAATACGGTGGCTTGGATTACGGGTCGCCGTCGTGACCAGGCCGTAACGCGGGCTGAAATGCCAGTGTTTGAGCTAGATAGTCAGGGACGGATCAAGGTCAACCCCTTGGCAAGTTGGACACGTGAGGCAAGCTGGACCTATGTAGCCGAGCACGGCGTTGTGTACAATCCGCTGCACGACCAGGGCTATCCCAGTATTGGCGATGAGCCGATCACGACACAAGTGGCAGATGGTGAAGATGAGCGTGCTGGACGCTGGCGCGGTACTGGCAAGACCGAGTGCGGTATCCATATCTAGGATACGAGTCTGATTTTTGATTTTTTGGTTGGAATAAGGGAGAGGTGCTCTGAACGCATCTCTCCCTTATTCTTATTGTGATTTTTTCTTATAGAACCCATTTGACATCTAATTAGAATTGAGATTTAGGGCGATTTTTGGGCAGTAGGGGCGAAGCATTTGCACTCGAATTGACACTGCGTTGCCAGAATATTGATGCAAATGCTTCGCCCCTACAGAATATTCGCGATCACCGGAAAGATGTCAAATGAGTTCTATAGTAATTTTTGGTGTGTTGTCTCTGGCATGTGGCACGCCCAATCTAGATTGGGCATTTGGTCAAAGGCATTTCTTAATGAGATTTCCCAACGTTTACGAATTTCTGTCAGGTACGGATCGCCTAGCTCTAAACGCAGGCGGTACTGAATCTGAAAGCTATTGGCTTTGTACATGACTAAATCAATCGGGGGACCCACTGAAATATTCGATTTCATAGTGGAGTCAATAGAGAGCAACGCACATTTTGCCGCATCTTCTACTGTGGTTTCGTAGCTGAGAATTCGGTCTAGGATGGGCTTGCCGTAATTGGTTTCGCCAATTTGTAAAAAGGGCGTTTCGGGGGTGGCCTGAATGCAGTTTCCTTGGCGGTAGATCAGATAAAGTTCGGGGGCTTCGCCGTCAATTTGTCCAGCCAGTAAGCAGTTGGAGGAGCAATCAATTTTGTCTCGCTCTAGCCAGGGGCGATCGCGCTCTTGAATTTGCCGAATCTTTTGGCCGACATAGCAAGCCACTTCGTAAAGCGTGGGCAATGTATGCAGGTTTTCGCACTCGCCCACCTTCAAATCTCGATGCAGAGCGTTTAGCACTGACTGCGTAATAGAAAGGTTGCCAGAGGTACACAGCAACAACATCCGCTGACCGGGCTGAGAAAAGTCAAACAGCTTTTGATACGTGGAGATGTAGTCTACGCCTGCGTTCGTGCGCGAATCTGCGGCCACCACCAAACCGTCATGGGTCACAATGCCGAGGCAATAGGTCATGGAATCATGGAGGAAAGGGGCTAGGATTGTTTGCTGGCATAACCTGTAAGGCTAAACTTTAGCGCCTATCTTCCAGTGTGAGGGTTTCGGAAAGGTAGTCGGCGGTGGTTTCAACCAGGGCGATCGCATTTTCATAGACCATCCGTGTTGGCCCTAACATGCCCAAACTGCCCACAGGTACGCTGCCGCGCTGATAGGTAGCCGAAATTAGCGTGCAGCCGCGCATCGGTTCCAATGGATTTTCTGAGCCAATCCGAATCACAACCCGCTTACCCGTTTGCTCTGGAGCCGCTTCAAAAATGAGTGACCAGATCTGATCTTGCTCGGCTTCGAGCAGATGCATAATCGTTTGTAGCTGGTGCAGTTCGGCAAATTCTGGGTGTCGCCTTAATACTTCGGACACGCCGCTGATAAACAACTGAGTCGAGACAGAGCCTTGAGTTCGACGGCTCAATTCGTTCAGAGAAACATGCAGCAGATCGGCGTAGTGTTCAAACTCTCGTCCCAGGTCGCTCCAATCTAGCGTTGCCATATCGGAGAGCGATCGCCCCCGCAAATGATGGTTAAGAAAATTAGAAACAATCTGCAACTCGCGCTCTAAAAGTTCCCCATCCAGGTCAGTTCCCTCTGGAGCTTTGGGCAGTTTCACCACCGTAGACTGCGTTTCGTATGAATCTAAGACTAAAATCAGCATTACCCGTCCCGGATCAATTTGCACCAGTTGCAAATGGCGCACCTGAGACAAACTGCTGGTCTGGGGCATCGTAACCAGAGTAATGTAGCCGCTGAGGGTTGCTAAAATTTGAGCCGCGCCGCGCAACACGGCCTCTAGGCTCCAGCCCTCAGTCAAGCGCTCCGAGAGAGCCTGGTCAACCTGTCGAGCCGTTTCCTCGGATGGCGTGACTAACCGATCCACATACACGCGATAGCCAGAGTCAGACGGAATTCGCCCTGCCGAGGTGTGGGGTTGATACAACAGGCCCGCTTTTTCCAGATATCCCATCACATTGCGGATAGTCGCCGGACTCACTCTGGGATTAAATTCTTCGACCAGCGCTTCTGAGCCAACAGGTCTGGCTGTGGCAATATACTGGCGCACAGTTGCACCCAAGACCTGCTGCTGCCGATTAGTAAGTTTGACTGGAATAGACATTGAGATTCGGATTAATCCTGCTGGGGGTGATTGTAATCTAGCGCCCTATCGATGCGGTATGAGTAGCAGTCAACACCAGAGGGTGCTGTGAGCCTGTACCGTGAACCCTACCGTGTAAACACAAGTCGCCCTCATCCCCCAACCCCTTCTCCCAAAAGGGGAGAAGGGGAGTCAGAGCCAGCCGATGACCGGATTCGGTTCCCCATCTCCTGCGGGAGAGGGGGCTGGAGGGTGAGGGTTCAGGCTGTCTCGCAGGTTTTAGGACTTGTGTGTACACGGTAGCTGTGAACCGGAGAACGAAAGCGGGTGTATTACTCAACACATCATATCTATTCTGACTCAATAGCTGTTCCAATGGGCTATGCCAATTGGAAAAATCAGTAACCGGAGACTATAGTTGACTCGTAGCACCACTCAGCTCTGAGTCCCGGCGCTGCTGTGGCTTCATCACTTGAGGACATCCATTCCATGACCTTTGCAGAATCCCGCAGTGAAACCGTTCCGGTGCAACTCCCCAATGGAGCACTGATCAAGATTGAGGTTGCTCAAACAGGTCGAGAAGATGTTGGGTTTGATATCAAATCTTTTCAAGGCGTTACGGACGCGATCGAAGGAGTGGCTGAAGCGATTACAGCCTCGTTGCAAAAAGTGTCTCCCAGCAAAGCCAGCGTCAAATTTGGGCTGGAGATTCAGATTGAGCAGGGCAGTTTGGTGGCTGCCATTGTCAAAGGCACGGGCAAGGCCAATCTAGAAATTACCTTGGAATGGACACAGACAGAGTGAGTGTTGAGCCATGAGCCAGTTGGAACATCTGCTGCAACAATGCACAGTTAAGCTTACCCTTCCCGGTCGTTCTGGTTGGGGTACGGGCTTCTTTGTAGCGCCAGGATGGATTCTCACCTGTGCTCATGTGGTGAAAGAGGCCAAGGGTGAACCTATTCAAGTGCGGTGGCAGAATCAGGAGAATTGGGCACAAGCCGTGGTGGAGCGATCGCTCGCTGACCCCTATGATCTAGCCTTGCTGCAAGTAACGCTCCCTGCGAACGCTAATCCGCCTTGCGTGTATTTGGATGAGGAGATTCGCTCCCGAGATCCGCTCTATCTGTTTGGCTATCCAGATCAAGACTTTCCTAATGGTTGTCCGGTGACATTTAACTGTGAAGGGTTGACGGGAGATGAGCCAGCGTTAATCAAGTTTGCTCTAGGTCAGGTGCGACCGGGGATGAGTGGGTC
>JBBQFG010000035.1:0-28544 GCA_038321765.1 Elainellales cyanobacterium | reverse complement strand
GATGAGTCTAGTGAAGCAACCTTAACCTACGTCTATGCCACTAGATTTTCAAGGGCAACGTCTATTAGGCCAAAATTTCAAAGGGCAAAACCTCAGGGGTGCTGATTTCAGGGGTGCAGATCTGCGGAGTGCCAACTTTACGGGGGCAGTCTTAACTAGAGCCAACTTTTCAGGCATCAAGGCTGGTTTGAGCCTCCCGTGGCTAGGCATGATTGGGCTAGTGATGACAGTGCTCTCGTTCCTAGGCGCTATGATTATTGCCTATGCTAGCGGGTTTATTGGCAGCCCCCCCTTTCAAGAAAATTTTGTCATTGGTTATGTCATTTCTAGATGCGTCGCATTGCTGTTGTTTGGCACCTTTGTCGTAGTAACCCTTTTATCGGGGTTAGGACATAGTTTGGGAGTGCTTTTAGTAACAGTAGCGGCAATTATTGCCATCATGCTGGCGTTACCGGGTATTGATGACACAAGAGGAGAAATTTGGGTTCAGTCTGTTGCAATTGCAATTGAAAGTGCAGGGATTATCGTCAGTGCCCTAGCCCTCACTCTGGCGCAGGTGATTGGAGGGAAATTTGGCATCAGTTTATTCGGTGTCATGTCAGGCTTTGGCCTTGTGCTGGGTTTCGTGGCTGGGTTTTCAGATCCACAATTAACTGAAAACTGGGGATTTTTGGTTGGGCTGGCAATACCGTTGGTCAGTTTAGCGATCGCCACCAGTCTATACATCGGCTATCAGGCGATCGCAGAAAGTCCCAAATTTACCTTGATCAGGCAGATGGCGATCGCGCTAGGCAGCTTTGGCGGCACCCGGTTTTGTGGTGCAGATTTGACGGATGCTGATTTCAGTCGGGCGGTTGTGCCCAATACCGATTTTCGCAATGCCATCATCACCCGGACTTGTTGGCATCAGGTCAAGCTAATTAGAAAAGCACGGGTTGGAGCTAGTTATTTGAGCGATCGCAAAATTTGTCAGCTAGTTGTTAGCAAACATGGACAAGCTCAAAACTTTGATGACATGAATTTGCAAGGGGTAAATCTTGCCGAAGCAGACGTTGCAGAGTCAAGTTTTATCAGCACAAAGCTGATGGCAGCTTCTTTTGAAAATGCCGATCTAACAGGAACAAAACTGGTTCGCGCTCAGCTATATGCAGCCAATTTGTCTGGCGCTTGCCTCACGGGAGCCTATATTGAAGACTGGGGCATTTCTACAGATACTGTGCTGGATCAAGTAAGGTGCAAGTATATTTATATGCGGTTGCCTACCGCAGACGATCCTGATGCTTGCCGTAAACCCGATAACCGAGATGAGAGCTTTAGTGACGGAGATTTTACGGATTTCATTGCCCCTATTATCAAAACACTCGACCTATACCGCACCCAAAATATTGATCCAAGAGCGTTTGCCCAAACGTTCAAGACCCTCGATCTTTATCATCATGAAGGGATTGATCCTAGCGCAGTGGCGATCGCCTTCAATCAATTGGCGAAAGAGCATCCAGAAGCTGAACTAGAACTGGTTGCCTTAGAAGGTCGGGGAGATGAGAAAATTCGGCTTCAGGCAAAAGTAACAGGCTCCTCCGACCGTTCCGCTCTTAGTGCTGCCTATTTTGATCAATATCAGTCGATTAAGGCATTGCCCTATGCGGATTTGCAATCCCTCCTGGCAGGGATTGCCGAAAAAGATGATCGAATTCGCAGTTTGGAAAAAATAGTAGAAACTGCACTCGGCAACAATCAGCGTTTTTATGTTGAAACCTATTACAACGTGGGGGATACCGTGTCTGAAAAAAGCTCAATTAATATTCAAGCAGGTGGTGACATTGGTAATGTCAGTGGAATCGCTGGACGTGACATTAATGGTGTAATTAATCTAGGCACCATTAGCGGTAGTGTCACGAATGCTATCAATCAATTACCTGATCAGTCTAGTGCAAGTCAACCCAGTCTAAAGGAGCTATTAACTCAGCTTCAAGCCCTCATTGAGGCAGAAGCTGGGTTGCCCGTTGAAGATAAAGCTGAAGCACTAGAGCAGGTCAAAACTTTAGCAGAGGCTGGACAAAAACCAGAAGACAGTGGTCTGCAAAAGGCAGCAAAAACTGCAATGAAGATTCTGAAAGGAACTGTTTCTGGTCTTTCAGAAACGACAAAATTAATCGGAGAGTGCGCTAAGTTGCTACCCGCAATTGCAACCCTACTAGCTCTTGTGTAGTAGACCTCCTGCGTGAATCGTTTCCTGGCGAAGCCGGGAAACGATTCACGCAGCGTCACACAAAAATGGTAGTACACCGATCTGGAAAACGTGAAGTAGTTCAACCTATAGCCATAGTCATAACGCTTAGGACATGCCAGCGTCATTCCCGCGCAGGCGGGAATCCACCCCCGTACCGATCGAGCAGATGGATTCCCGCCTACGCGGGAATGACAGGGAGGCGTCCTATTGATCATGGCTACCGCTATACATATAGCTGTCGCCACAAAGGTTAGGACACTGGGATCAAAGGGGGTGTGGGGGCTTTGCCCCCAGCCAGGGGTTCCACCCCTGCACCCCGTCCTAACCAATCCGTCTATGGCTATAAAACCAAATTCTAAAACCCTGCGTCGCCCGCACAGCGGGCGGCGCAGGGTTTTAGGATCTTATATTTAATTAAGCCTATCTACTTATCCTCTCAAATCCATAATGTGTTCTAACCCCAGCTTTAGATGGTCAACGCGCAGCAACGGTAAATGTACCGCGTCGCTAGTGCTCGTTTCCTCTGGGTTAGAGAAGAGACTGATGCTGAAAACAAACAGTGCGTTTGTTGCATTAGGCTCGTTCAACTGAAACCAGTGCTTAATTTCGCTGGCAAGGCTGTTGCGTAGCTCGGCTGTTGCGGACAGGGGGTCTTGGCCTGCGGCAACAGAAAAACGAGGACTGAGCACAACAGGCAGGGCTGAGAGCAGATCTGCCGTGATCCCTGTCCCAACTGATAAGGCAAAGGCATAGCGGCAAGCAACCCGAAAACCATACGCTTTCAGCGGTGACTGTGGAGGAACCGGAAGTAGGGGCAGCAGCGTGGCGAATAGGTGTTCGAGATGCGTTTCCAGAGGGTGAGCTTGAGGAGTATTGTCAACCGAGCCAATAGTAGCAATATCCCACCGTTGAGTGTTGACCAACAGAGGTGCCATGAGATTGCTAAACCGGACTTCAGGTGTTTGAAACACGAAGTCAGGATTGGTGGTCATGAAGGCATTCGTGGGTGTTCCATCTGGTTGCCGTTGTCGCACCAGCTTTTTGTTGCGCGTTAGCCAGATAGAAGCCCAAGCATTTTGATGCTGAATAATATCGAGGTTAGGAATAGTGAGAACACGATCGGGAATGTCCGATTCTCCAAAAACAGCATCCAACGCAGCATCTTCATCTGTCTTTTGCTTGAACCGATAAATACCTTCTAATGCCTGACTATTTGGAATGGGTGCTGTCTCAAGTTGATAGCGTGGCACGATCACCGTAGGAAACGCAAGGCTGGTTTCCCTGCGGTGAATCGTCATCTGATTCGTGTCATTGGCAATAAATTCATCGATTGTGTAATCGGCCACAGTTGTTTGAACTGGAGTTTGGGAGTTGTGTTGACGCCAGTTTTGCCAAGCGATCGCCACCTCTCTCACCAGGGTCGTAAAGTCATCAATGGCGCGATCGATCACCTCTGCATTAAGTTGAGTTTGCTCGTTGGCCAGTTCTTTGAGAGTGGGCAAAAGCTGTGGGTAAATCGTGGCAAAGTTCACCAGTTTAGAGAAGAGATTCTGCTGCTCAGAACGGACGTTGGTGCTTGCACTTACTTGAGCATTAACGCCATTAGCCGTCGGTGGGATGGCATTGTACTCAATCCGACTTTCGATCGAATCTTGAGCCACATCTAAATGCTCATAGACAAACTGATAATTCCATTGCCGGATATCTTGAAGGCGTTGCAGGCTATCGTCATCGGGTTCTGCTCGATGCAGCACCAGCGAGGGCGAAATGGGATAAGCGCGCAGTGGAATGGGAATATCGACATCGCCAATGCAGTTCGGTTCTGTCTTGGGGTCGCAGCGATCGCTCTCGGTAGTGCCCATTGGCAAAATAAACGTGAGCCAGGACGACGCTTGATAGTCACTGATACCCTCCACATCCGTAATATCGTATTCCACCTCATTGGAGCGGTAGGCCAGTTCTAATCGCAGATTCTCCAGTTTTTCTGGCGACTTGGTATCAAAAAAGAAGGTGAGATAAGAACTCTCTGGACTCAAAGGAATTTTGGTAGAGGAAAGCGTGAAGTTGACGCTGGAGTTAGGCTGGTCGCGATCGAGTACGGTAACCGAACCATCTGCGTCGATCTGCTTCAGGCTCAACACAACGGGCTGACCCGCCAGCCGTGGAGCGCGTTCACGCGTCCAATTAGGATGCTGCTGCTTCCAGCTAGGATCGCTGATGTTGACTCCAGCAATCGTCACATCAACGTTGTATTGAATGATAGTTTCAATATCAAACGCTTCAACCAGATTGACCAGTAGTTGTTGCCGTAGCGCATCGGCAGCAATGGTACGCCGCTGGGCAATATCTGCATCATCAGTCTGCGCCAGAACATTTTTGACCTGGGTGTGAATGGCATCTGCCAGCGTTTCTTTATGCCTTAGAACTTCTGTCACCTTGTCTGATTGATTGTGTAATGCTGCTGCAACTGAAACGGCTGGGTCGAGGAAATCTTCAACCGCGATTAGAAAGTCGCGAGCTAAAACGTTTAGATCAATCGCCTCCACTTGTGTTGCTTGCTTCGTTCCTAATCCCGTACTGCTCGAATACACACTAATTTGGGCTTCGCCTGCCAGTAGAGTATTTGCCAACGGGATGGGCGAGAAGAAAAACGGCTGCGATTCCTTAATATCGTAGTGAATCCCCTTGGGGCCGATGTGTACTGCCCATAGGGGACGGAAAATCAGGTCATCGTCGCTAGCAGTGTTGGAGTGCTTATGGGACATCTCATTGCCGACCGCGAGATGCAGATTTGGGAAAGCATTCTGGAAATCTTTAGCAAAGGTGCTCAGTGAGTTAATTTGTTCGTCGGTGCCTGCGACAGCAGCAGACAAAGGCGTGGTTTTAGGAGAGAGAAACGCAGTAACCTGCTGAATTTCTGGGATGTCTCGTTTAATGGCTGCATCGTCAATCACAAAGGTTGCATTGCGAGCGATGTCAATCTGCACAGTGACCGGAAAGATGAACTCATCTGTAGGGTAAAGCAATCTATTATCGTTTGTAGTTCGATCAAACTGAATAGATAAATGGCTGGTAGTCGCCGTGTTTCCGGTATAAACAAGAGATGCGGGCGGAATTATAAATGGCTTTCCCGCAACCCAAAGATTGGGTGTGTTGGCGATCGCCACTGCTACATCAGCAACCGTAACCTGTGCATTCGGTTTTTTCCGTTTTACAACATCTGCAAACTGAACCGCCAACGTATACAGCGTTTCATTGGAGCGTGTCGTGATGGCTGCATTAATGATGTTTTTCCAGTCATTTGCATCGAGATTGGGCGAACTGGCTTGATTCAGACGTTCGGGTGTTGCGTTGCCCAATAGTACAGGAACGTTGGCATGGAGCAATCCGACACTGCTCTGATTGGCGATCGCCACATCCGCTACGGTAAACGTTCCCAACTCTCCATCGGCATTGCGATTGGCTAGCACAGTCGCGGTCATCGTGCTTAGTGTTGCGTTTTCTGAAATCGTTTCGGTGTAGGGTAAGCCACTGGCGATCGTGACCCGTTCGGGAATCACTAGGGGAATTCCGGCTCTGAGTGGAACGCTGCTGTTTTGCTCGGCAATGTCTGCCAGAGTCAGATTCAAATGGGGTGAGATGAGCTGTGCTTTTTGCTCTAGCGATCGCAGACTGTCATTAGCCTGAATTGTGTAATTTACGCGCAACAGAGCGTTAGGTTCTAGTAAATTGGCGACATCTTTTACTGCCTGCACAATCTGCTGCACGGTTTTTTGGGTTGCTCCAGCAATTGTTGTGAAGCTGTCATCCGTTTGAACCGTGTAGAGCGTAGCATCCTCCAGCAGAATCACTGCCCCCACTTGCAACAAATTAGGAGTGTCTGCATTGGCTTGGGCAATCTGGTCAAGCTTAGTCGATACCTGTTGTGATTGTGGTTCTAACACACCGTCAAGTTTGACCAGCGATTGGGCAATGCTGCCCAAGGTGTCATCGGCGGCGATCGCGTAGTCTAATGCCAGTTGTTGATTGGTCGTAAACAAATTGGCAATGTCTGCATTGGCGTTGGCCAGCGCTCTAAGCGTAACGTGATAGCGATCGCTGATGTTAGCCAGCGTGTTATCCGGCTGAACCGTGTGTTTCTGAGGTTGCAACTGTTCTAGAGTCACCAAATAGAGATAGGCAGACTCGACAAAATCGGTGAAATGTTTTTTCTGTCTATCGGTTAGCAGCTTGGTCTGAACGTGTTGCACCTGGTTGGGATCGCGCAGCATTGACGTGTGAACCGTCAATGTCACATCAGGTTGATGAATCTGGTAATAAACTTGCTCATAGATAGCACGGGCGGTATGCGTCTTTTGCTGAGTCTCGACAAAGGGATGTCCTGGCGTTGGCATAAACGGTGATTGATCAAACACCAGTTCAACAATCAGCTCGACCTGTTTCGCATTGCTAGGACTTGGCTTGAACTGGTAGCTTTCTGCCACCGAAGACCATTGATTAATGCCCAATAGCCGATCAAAATAGCGTACATCAGCGGTGATCTGGGTACCGCCATTGCGGGTTAGGCGGTTGCCGTACACATCCTGCCAGTGGAACTCTAGCGCTATCTGGGCATCAGCATCAATTCCAGCGTAGGGATCGCGCTCTGCCGCAGGGAGCGATCGCAACCGTTGAGGTAAGGTCGAGGTGTTGGGGGTCTGGCGGCGTTTGGCTAAACCATAAATGGGAATAACCCGTTCATAGTGCCACTCGATCGTTTGTAGCGTATCATCAGCAGCAATAGTGAGATTCTCAGGCACAGAAGATTCCACTGGCCCTACAGGCAACCCTTCGTTACTGGCAGAGAAATCATTCGTATCTTGCAGACGGTAGCCCAGCATCTGGTATAGGTTCTCTAGTTCGTCTACGCCGCTGTTATCGTCAAGCACAAGGGGAATCTGACGAGTTTGCTCAAAGCCAATACTTCCCGGTGGAATGCTCAATGCTTTAACGACATCGGTTGGAGCGGTGCTTTCGGCATAGAGCACGCTGTTTCCCAGATCCAGCTCCCGCTGCACGACGAGGCAATTCTGGAAGTGATAGAGCGGCAATCTCCGGTTGTCTGTGGTGCTTAGCTCCACTAGCAGCACCAGCGACGCATTCAGACCATCGGCAAACAGGCTATTGGGCAAGCCCCTACGAACCGTTTGTCCGTTCTCAATGGCATCTACAGCAATGTGCAGATGATAGCCGCCCGTGTTAACGGTACTGCCTTCCCAAAGGAGTTGAATGAAATTGGTGCCGTCGTTTAGAGTGGCGCTGTAGAGGCTGTTCTGCCGAGTGCTATCTAGATCGATGGGGCGAGTGCTGTAGGTAGAAAGATTCGTTTTCAGCAACAGAGTTTCGGCTGGAATTGGGTTGATCAGGGCTGGAACTCGCTCCCCGTCGCTGTCTTTACCGTTTTCAGCATGGAGCAGGTAGAGTTTCGCCGTAACATTGGGGCTGGTAGTTTGGGAACCGCGCAGATAACGCCAGAGATCTTCCAGCAGGTCTTTGCCGTCTTCGTCGGTGCCAGCCATCAGATAGGTTTTGTCTAACAGCGCGGTGCCGTCAGCAGAGGGCACCCGGCGCAGCGTGAGCTTGACCTGGGTTGCCCAGAAATAATCCGTAACCGAATGGATATCTTCAGGCTTTAATTCGGTACGCTCAAACTCTGTTCTACCAGACGTTGCGCTCTGTTTTGTGGGGAGTGTACCGTGCTTCAGCGCCACCGTTACACCGGGGTCTGCCTGATGCGCCGTAGAATTGCGATTTGCCCTCCGAACGGGTAAATATTTAACCGCCTGAAACCCTCGCAGATCATCGGGTAGATCTAGAATGGTGTACTGACGCGGCGGGTTTGAGCGTGATTGCACCCTCCAATCGGTGCTCCGCCGCAGGTTAAAGCGCCGGGGTTCATCCGTGTAGAGGGGTAGCAATGTTGGGCTAAGGGGTAGAAAATTGCCTGCCTGAAGTTGCGATCGCGTTTCTTGCCCGTTCAATGCCCCAATTAAGTTCACCAGACCGTCTGACAGCGGATAGGAGCGTTGTAGGGTAATCCACGCCAGCGGATCGGGAGTTCTAGGAGGAACATCGGGTTTGCCCAGCACAATGCTGAAACTGGTGCTAACCGTTTCAGGTAGGGGAAATTGTTGGCCAGTGCCTTCATAGAGGGGAAGCGTCGGGCGGATGGCACCCCTCGGCAAGTCCGCCAGCAGGTTATCTCTCCATTCGGGCAGGCGCAAACCGTGCAGCAAGAACCGAGATGACATGGCAGCAATGTGATTAAACTGTCCTCCTGTGTTTAATCCATCTAGTAGGGTTGCCAACGAAATCGTTTGCTGGTCAGGATTTTGTTTGAGGTAAGCAGTGGTGTATTCAATTGCGCTTTGAATGGTCGATCGCACTAACAACGCAAAGTAATCCACAAAGATAAACGTAGCAACCGATGGAGTCGCGGGGCTGCTTGCAGTGGAATGAGTGGAGCCAGTGGAATGAGTGGAGCCAGTGGAATGAGTGGAGCCAGTGGAATGAGTGGAACCGTTGGTTGCCTCTGTAGAGTTGCGCTCAACTGTGTTGCCGTGTTTGCCTTTGAGTTGATTAAAATACTGGGCAAACGCTTGCCGATCGCCTCTATCCAGATGGAAGTTTTCGCTGTTAAAGCTCACATCCGTTGAGCCTGCCTGCATTCGCAGTTGGGGCAGCATGGGAAACAGAGTGCCGCTGGTTTTAGAGTCAGCGGCGGCGATGCGGAAGGTAAAGTTACGCCCTAAGAACGCCATCAGTTGCTCAAACGTAAAGGCAGCGGTGCTATCCTGAATTCCCTGGACAAACATCGTGTATAGAGTCTCTAGTTCGGCGATCGCGATCGCCGTGTAGGTATCAGGGGTAACCGTGCGGTTGCTGTTTGCACTCGCCGTTTGCACATAGTAAGCGTCGATCGCCCAGGTCAGTAGAACCTGCATTAACGTATCGAAATCCTTATTGTTTTGGGCAGCGTCGTTAGCAAAGCTGGCCGCACTAGACGAATCGAAGGCGATCGCATTCTCAATAAACAACAGCCCGATCCCCTGAACTCCAGCATGGTTACGGGTGACAGCAGGTTGAAAAAACAGGTCAATGGCGTAGCGTTTGTCGGCTTGAGGCAAGGTCGGAATATCAATGGCGATCGCCTGCCAGCTTAAGGGAGTCGGCGGAGCCATTTCTACAAAATTCAACGCGGCCACCCTAGTCTCTAGAGATACCGAGGAGGCAATCGGGCTTCTGATGCCATCGGGTTGAACGGGTAAGGGCTGAATGGGTTCTAGTTGAAAAGGGTCTAGTTGAATTGGATCTAGTTGAATCGGGTCTGCCGCGTCCATGGAAACAGCCATTACATCCAGGGTCGCGGGTTGCAGATCGGCAGACGTGTCTGGTGCTGCAAAGGCCATAGCGTCTGGTGTCGCAAATTGAGTCGCCGCTGGGTCAAACGTTGGGGCAAAAGATGGCGCAAAGGCTGGGGCTGCGGGTACGGATGCTGTGCCTGTGCCGGTGACGGGTCGCCGCTTGCTTTGATCGGGGTCTAGAATCCACGGGGTAGGACGCGCAGACCCCAGGGTAAAGCTCTGCGTAATGGTGAGGCTAAAGGTGAGGTGAATTCGCACAAAGAGGATTTTAATCGACGCTCGCACCGAGACTTCCGCCGTTATGTTCAGCAGGATCGGCTGGTACGCCTCGACCACAAAAAGCACGGCAACGCGGACAATTACCTCCACTTCTACCTGGATCACCTCAAAGTCCACCATGCCCCACAGCCGTCCAACGATCGCCACTCCACCCTGAATTCGGTAGTACTGGTCGGTTGCAGCGTCGGGATCAGTGGGGTTGAACCAGGCAATTACCCCCTCTAAAAGACCCTGGACGGTAATGCTCAACTCGGCCTTTAGCACACCCTTGTTGAAGGTTTTGCCCAAGCCAATCTTGAGTCCGATGCCAAATTCTATAACAGGGTTAAATTTGCCATTGGTGATAATTGGGACACTGGTGGCGGTTTCGGCACTCAGCTTGTTGAAATAGAAGCCCCCTGCGCCTGTAAACGGAAACGCATCGATCGCAAAAGAACGGGCAAAGTTGAATTTCCAGGGGAACCCAAAATCGAGCTTGAAGTCTCCATTTGTGTAAATATCTACCACAATGGCGGGCAGCGTTACCGATACCGCTCCAAATTCTAACTGGCGCATGGCATCGGGCAGCACTAGCTCAATGTGATAAACACCAACGGTGTCACTGATGCGGCGATAGAGAATTTCAAAGACCAGTCCGGCAAAGATTTTGGCTTTAGTTCCAGACAGCCCAATGCGAACGCCATAGAGCAATGGGTCGTTGAAAATAACGCTCATGTCTAGCGTTCCAATGACGCTAAACTGTGCCCCAATTAACCAGCCACTGTCGGCATTAAATTGCAAGCCACTTTGCAAGTTACTGGCGATCGCCAACGGGTTTTTATTCTTATCTGCTGGCAGAGCAGGCGGAATCATCGTTGCCCGCAGAGCCGTAATGACCTTGGTGACGTTGGTCAGCTCCGCCAACTGTGCCTGACTAAACGAAACATGCTGCCCAACGCCCAAGTATCGCAGGTCAAAAATGGCACTCCCCTGCCCAGGAACCGCAGGCGGCGGCGCGTTCATGGTGTCCCAGGCGAGAGGTTTGTTGTTATCGTGGACTGTGTTGAGAAACCTTCCGGTGAAAGCGATGTCCACACTGCGGGGTTGTACAGTGCCATCTGGGGCAAGGATGCTATCGCGGTAAACTAGCCCGATCGACGTAATAGAAATAAAGCCAAGGTTGACGGCTGAGCTTGGAGTATAAACCGCTTTAATTGTTTTCTTGGTAGTGTTCAGCTCAATCGACAGCCCAGCCAGAGAAATGTTATTCAGCTCGTTCCAGGGCGGGTCTAATTGAAAATCATCCACAGTTGGATCGACCAGACTCACCAAAAAGGTCAGCACGGTGCCGAGGGTCATAATACCGCCCGTGCGGAAGGTGAGGATTGTATCGCCCCCCACTCTAGATTGATAGGTCGCCTCCACAATAAACGTGCCGATCGTGAGTCGAAACATCAGATCTTTGGTTCCTGGAGTTGGCTGTCCAGCAACTGGGGGAGTGGATGTGTCTGCAACAAACTTGTAGATCACCTCAAGTTTGAGATTCTCGAAGTAAGAAATGGTAGTCTTCAGGGTGCCGATGATCTGTTGTTCAACCCACTGAGTGCCAACTCTGCGGATACTCAGACCCGCCGTCACTACAATTGGCTCTCCATCTGCCAGGGCAATTCCCGTATTCCACTCCACCGCCCCCCGGAAGGCAAAACTCTGTACCGCACCCCGCACAATTTCCAAATACAAATCGGAGAAGGCGAGTTCTTGCAGCCCAAAGCCGCTGATCTCCACCCCTGCCACATCTCGCACCAGATCGGGCAGACTGATGCGATCGATCGAGCGGCAGATCAGCGTCCAGTTTGTCTGGACAACAGGTTTAGGGTTGGTGTTAGTGGGATCTTGACCGGGCAGGGCAGGTTGCTGGGTGCGACCATAAAAAACACTGACTTCAAAGCTGCGGTTAAACAGCGCTAAAACACCAACGAATTGCAGATCCAGATTTTGGGCACCGTAGTTCAGCGAGAAATACAGCGATCGCACTTCGAGTAAGGTAGCGTCAGTAAAGTCAACATCGATACGCAAGACGTTCTCAATTTGCGCTTCAATCCGGTAACTTTTAAATCTGGGATCGGCAAAAATATTGAGTTGAGAGATGATCAGGCTGTCGTCTAGATTGGGAATAGTTGAGCTGAAATGGGAGATTAAACTACCAACCGGAATAATGCTGCCCGGTGCCAGTTGACCCATTAGCAAAAACCTGGGCAGTTCAGCATGGAGGTTTAGCAGAGTATTGCTGATTTGCAATTGCCCATCAATCATGCAGGTGACTTGCCGTTCTTGCGATCGCAGCGGTGCATAGACAAGCCAGTTAACTAACAGCGATCGCACAGCCAACACATCTGGAATTACCGTCCAAGTGCTGGTGGAATTAATGGTAAGAGAAACGTAGTTTAGCGTTCTGCTGCGGATGGAAAACCCAACAACGGCTTCGGCGATCGTCAACCCGCCAAACTCTTGTAGCGAATCGGGTAAAGACGATGCTAAATCCGTGTCTCCAATTAGGCTAATGGTGTCTCCTAAACTGGGCAAATTGAAGTTAGTAAACCGTCCGGCAATGACGATAAAATCCGGTATGCTACCAATTTGAAAGGGAATAAAAAACTCTACTAATGTATTGGCGATCTTGAGTTGCATCACCACTTCAACTTTGGAGGCGATCGCCGTTTCTTCTCCACCCTCTTCTGCCGCTGCTACTTCAACCGCAGCCGCTAAAGCTTCGTCTGAGCCTTCGTCAGCCGCTGGTGTTGTTTCTCCATCAGCCGCTGGTGTTGCATCGCTATCGGCCTCGGTATCTACAAAAGATTTGTCTGTAAAACTGCTGTAGAGATTCAGTCGGGGATTTTGAAACGCCAGAGATTCTGAACCGAGCGATAGAGGAAACACTGCGCTCAAGTAAAACTCCAGGTTCTCATCTCCCGCAGACAGCAATCCGCTGATCAGAATTGGGGTTTCCGGGCTTCCCGTCAATAAACCAAGCGGCTCCAGCACTCCAGACAGAGCCAGCTTCGCCATAAAACTTAGGCCGCGCTCAAACGCCGTTTCGCCATCCTCAAAAGGAGTCGATGTCAGCACCAGCGCGGGCTTGATAAATTCCAACAGGTTCAAATAAGACGTTCGATATCCAGATTTGAACGGATCAAAACTCAGGTATTTCGCCAGATTTGGGAAGCTGTGCTGAAACGTCCAATCGCTGGGTAAATACAGGGTCAGTTGTAGGTGTAAGCTGTCGTTAATCTCCAAAAACACCGCCTGTACATCCACCTCTTCAACCTCCAGAACAGAGGCTTGGCCGCGAATGGTGGCGGTGGTGTCGGTAAAAGCCAGGATGGGCTGCTGAATTTCCAGTTCTGATGTCTTCAAACAGGCCGTCAACAGCCCAATAATGTCTGGCGAATCCAACAGTGCCTCATCCAACAAAATTGGTTGATCCGCTGGGAGGTTTTTCAGCTCAGACTTGAAATTTTGGAACGCCATGAGTTGCACCTTCGAGTAAGACGAAATTCGGTAGGGCGAAACATTTGGGTGTCAGTTCTTGCAAGGCAATGAGACCTATCTACCAAGACGTTGCCCGTACAGAGGAGAGGTTGGATTACGGTTAAAACGGGTCGCGGGAGTCGGCATCTTGGCGATCGTAATCAGCTTGGTTAAACGGATCGCGAGGATTAGATGGATAGGGAAAGGTGAGTTTTGAACTGATCTCCTCGCGCAATCCAAAATTTGCGATGGGATTTCCCCACGTTGGGTCCCAAATTGCCAAGGCTCTATCCAGGTTCAACAATTGAGTAAAACGGCTGGATTGTGTTGCGTTACGGGATAACCGATCGAGGGGAATGCCACAATAGTGCGCCCACAGATCTCGGCGAAATTTTTGCACAAAGGATGGCGCAGATTTGATAGGAAACGCCGCTGCCGGATTTGCTTCTTCTGCTGGGGTGGTGGGTAGCAGGTTGTCTGGCGTGGGAAGTTCCAGGATGCCTGTAGAGAGTTCAATATCGGTGTAGAGACTGCGGCGCATACAGTTAGCCGATCCTACAGCACACCAAACATCATCAATCATGGTGACTTTACAATGAACGGTATTGCCATACCATTCTCGGAAGCTGATATTGCTGAGGGTATTAGTCCAGGAGGCGGGGATTTTGCCAACTAACCGATTGTTCAGGGCTTCAGTCAGAAAATTGCTGGGTGGATCGGCAGGGTCGGCACCAAACAGCAAGATAATTTTTAGAGAGGGCTTGGCTAGAAGGGCAACCGCTAACCAATCCATTACCTCCATTGACGTCAATGCTTGATCAGCAATAAAGATATACCGTTTGGCTGCTGCGATCGCCGTTTTTAGAGCCACCTTAAACTCAAATACTCCCTGAGGGGCAAAGCTTACAGGTAGGCGAGCGTAGGCGGTTTTAGACCCTGCATAGGCACCAACCGTCAAATAAACTGCTCCGACACCCAAGTTCAGCCGTTTCCCCCCCACACGGGGACCAAATTTTTTAGGCTTGTAACTCTCAGGAACCAGGAACTTGCCACGCTGTCTAGGTGTGGCTCTAAAGTTCATTTTGGGAATGGTGCGTAAGATCTGCACATACTGGCGACCCGTATTGGCAGGCAAATTGACCGGCGCACGGGGGGCTAGGGCAGCCCAGGCGGGATCGTGAGAGGCGATCGCGTCATTGTTGAGTTTGAAGCTTTCAACGGGACGCGTGAGCTGTTCATTCCACATCTCCCTAAAAAACTGCTCCACAGCACCTGCTGCTGCTCCGTCAATCCGCACCCCAACATCGTGCCATCCGCCCCCTTGCCACTCATAAACTTCAAAGGTGAAGCCTTTTTGTTTCATCTGGTAGGTGCCTATTAATGCCCAACCACCATCGCGACGTTTGCGATACCAGCTTATTTTCCATTCAGTCTTCGCTGACCACGATTTAATCAACGGTGCGTATTTACCATCGGTAAACCCGGCATCAAAGCTATCTTCAATAGCCTGCTGGACGGCTGTCCGGTCGATTGTCGGTCTGATAGTGGCTTCGATGGTAGCTTTGTTGATAGTGGTTGGATCTACTCCTGTTGCCTTGAGTCGGTCAACCTCTGCTTCAACTTCCTCGGCCACTTCTTCTTCTATTGCCCTCGGCAGATCTTCCTGTGCCCAGAGCGTCTTAAATTCATCCTGCATGCCTGTGAAGATTTTATTATCGTCAAACCATGTATAAGCCGCATCAATGTTATTTTGATTACCCAAATCAACAGTAAACTTAAGAGCCTGGTTGACCTCGGCTGGCGTTAGACCGGGTACCAGTAGACGACCTTCCTGGGGATCGAGTCCTGAAACATACGCTCGCATCCGGGTTTGATCGCCACAGACCACCATTTTGTAATGCGCGGCTCCAAAGGTATGTGCCAGCAGATTCAACACCACATTTTCGGCAGGCAAGCGCTTTCGCAGCGCAACAACACTCAACAACGTATGAAAATTGTTCCATCCCATGCCGATTTTTTCTTCGACTCGCTGATTCGTAATAAAGGGCGAAACCCACGGCATGACCCGCACATCAACTCCTCTATCGGACATTTCAATGAGTCGCCACATCAGAGTCTGCGGGGCACCGGGTGCCTTTATACCCGAAAAATTAGGGTCTTGGTTTCCTTCTTTAAAGTCCCAAGAATCGTTAATTCTCAACCTGCCCGTAAAGGTAGCTAGCCCCAAACACCAGGCAGACATGTAGAAAAAACGTCCAGGTGCTGTGCTACTGATCAGCGTTGCCATCTCTTCTTCTACGGCCTTAAAGTAGGCGACCCCATCAATTAAGGCCTCAACCCGGTTATTTTGCATCAACGCTGCGGTGTTTTGCCGGGGTGCGGTTTCTCCTGGCCCAGCCCGGTCATAGGGCGGGGTGGCGGTGGCACAGTATTGACTGATCAGGGCAGCAAGGGGATTGGGTGCTAGAACCATAGGACGGTAGGGGGGTAGGGGGCAGAAGGTAGCTTACGGATAGGCATGACTGAGGCAAGCACGGTTGTAGGAAAACAGTTGTGGTCACTCTTTGGCATAGGCAGCGTACCAACCGACGGTGTTGTTTTCGGCTGTGCCACCCGGATCGCCAAAGATAATGATTTCGGTCTGAGCGGTAGGCGGAATCGACAGCACCATAAATTTCAGCACAATATTTTTCAGCTTGAGCAGGTAGCTAACCTGTCCACTGTCGGTTTTGCCCACCACTAGTTCAATGCTCTTAAACGCCAGCTTGAGAATGCCCTGAAGGGTAATCTCTCGTTTGCCGCCCGTAGAGCCAGGTAACTTTAAGCCAATAAAAAGTTTGCCTTCTGACCCAGGACTCCAAGCAACCAGGAGAGTGGCAACTAACCCGGCTTTACCTGCCAATGCCCCCAAACTGCCTAGTTGCAGGTCAAAGGTTAGCCCGTACCACAGCGGGTCGTCAAGCTTGCCAGAGAGCGGCGCTTTAACGGGCATATAGCCAAAATCATCGGTTTTTTTACTGCCCTGAGAGTAGAGTAGCCCGGTGAGTTTAAGCGGAAATTTAGCATATAGACTGTCTTTGCGAACTTCGCTGCGTTTGGTGTCAAACAGCAGATTGCCTGGATCGAAGGTAAAGGTGCGTCCCTCTGGTTTGCTTTTTTGAAAGGCCAACTTGACGGCAAGGTTAGAAAAGCTGAGGAATTTGTTGTTGGGTTTTGTCGGGCTGGGTGGGGAATCGGGAGAGGAATCGGCACCGAATGAGAGTGCGTCGAAGGGTTTTTGTGGGGTGCCTAACTGCTTAAAGTTCAACCGTCCCCAGAAGGTGAAACGACCTGTAATTAGGGTCGAATCGGTGATGGGTTTAGCAATAGGGTCGGTGGAAAACTGTGCTTTGATGATTTCTACCTGGTTAAGCACTTTACTTTGAGGCAGGACAAAATGGTTTTCGCCGCTAAAGCTGAAGGCGTAGGTGGTTTTGCCGTTATGGTTTTCAGCGGTGCCTTTGAGCAGCACTAGGTTGCGATCGCCTGGCCCATCAACCAGTTTCGTTTCCTCGTCAAATAGTCGGTCTAACGTAACGGCGATTTCGCTAGAAAAGGCTTTGACCAGGGAGTTTTGAAACAGAACTCGCAGGTTTCTGACCTCAAAGTCGTATCCGGTGCTGCTAGGCAGCGGTACGGTTTCATTTTGGTAATCAATTAAGCCAAACAGAGACGATTGTTTTGCTTCTAAGGTGCCATTCTTTGGTTCGATCGGTGTCGTTTCAATGCCAAGATACTGGGCATAAAACTTCTGTTCGTCAATTCCGGCTGCGATCGCCAGCAATTCTTCTGGCAGGTTTTCTGGAGGTACCGGAACATTGAGAGCCAGGATACCAGACCAGGTTTCGGCGCGAGCAATGCGTGCCAGAGGGCCGTAGTTGTCCCGGTCTTTTTGCGGAGTGCTGGGCTGGTCAACCCGATTGATGGCATCCTGAAACAGGTTCACTAAGCGGGTGCGAGTGCTATCCAAATTGCCAACAAACGCCTCTGGATGCGACCAGGCTTGGGGGCTTTGCAGTAGATCTAGCAGAGGCTGATCAAAGAACTTGAAAATTAGGATCGTGCCGTGCTGTTGCCAATGATCAGGATCTAGATCAAACGTCCAGCCCTGGATTGTGAGCTGATTGTCTGTTGCAAAATAGGATTTTAGGGTGTTGGGGTTAGAGATAACCAAAAAAAGCTGGTTAGATTGCAGAGCAGCCCGTAGAGGCGATCGCCGCTCAATTGCTTGAAACTGCACCGGGTCGCCATCCGTATCCTTTGCTAACAGCAGAGACATTGTTTCGTAATCTTTGCTGCCTTGCTTAAAGAAGGTGGCTAATAACCCCTGGGGAGTGGTGCCAATAGCGGGTGCATCCGATGGAGCTGCCGGAAATGGGGTGTCGTGATCGGCATGGAGGCTGATAATTTTGCGCCGCTTGGGGTTCAGCAACTCCACTTCAAGCTGTTGAAAATCCACCATTGCCCCCTGCACGCCTCCGTAGGGCAGGAGTGGAAATACAGGTAAATCGCCGCTGCTAGGAGCAGACAGAGCCGTGGTTGGCACTTCCATAAACTGCAAAAGGTCGCTGTTACCAGCCGTTTTAGCCAGTGAGGAAGCCCGATAAAGCACGGCCTGCTCAGGTTGGGCGTAGTAAAACGAGGAACCACCTGTCTGTTGCACATAGGCCCAGGCCGTAGTGGCTAATGGTGTCAGCGATGCTTCACTGGTTTCTGGTCTGGGTTTGCTATCCCGAAACACTTGCTGAAACCAGGTTACCAGTTCACCCAACGTTTTGAGCCAGGGAAGCTGCTCGTTTTGCTTGAAGGTCAGTTGGTAGTCTGGTGGAAAATAGGCCGCCAGAAACATCTCCAAAATGGCTAAACGACCTCTGTGGTCGATGCCCAAGTCGTCGAGTGCTGCATTTAGCTGCAATTCTGTGGATGGAATGGCAGCGATCGCACTCACCTGCTCTAACAGCCGTTCGGTAATGGGAGCAACTGCCGCAAAGCTGGCGGCAAAGGCATTCTGTCCAGATTTGAAGCAAAGCAAACTGGTTTGATCCGGCTCTAGCTTAATGTATTCCACCCCAGACAGCCCGCAGAGTAAATTCTTTTGCGGGGTCTTGGCTGCCTCGCTGTAGGGCGGAACCGTCATCTCAAACTCGCCCACAGGCACGAGGTAAAACGGGTCGCGATCGCTAAGCTGATTGGAGAATGGCATCGTAGCAAAAACCAAACGGCTACTCTGATCTCGCGGCGTTAGATGAATGGTGTAGCCAAGATTCGTACGGTAGCCAGACGGAATGGCGGTTGTCTTGCTGCCATTGCTAGGATGAACAAACCCAAAATAGGTGCGCGTCTCATCCTGGGGATACAAAAGATCCAGCGTCGGATATAGGGTCAGATCTTGCTGAGGATTCAGATCTTGCTGAACCCTCTCGTAGTACTCTAACGCCGCCTGATCTTCACCTAAGAAAGGGTAGCGGTAGGATTGAACTGCAAAGTCGGTGTCGGTAGGCAGCACCTCTGGATCTTTAAAGAAAAGCCGCAGCCCACTATCCAGATCCGCCAGTTCTGCATAGTGCGTTGCACCGGGCTGGGGTCTGCGAAGCGTCAACTCCAACTGTAAACAGCCAGCAGCGCCACCCTGCAAGGGAAGCCTGATGGTGTCACCAACCCCCCGTAGATAATTCTCGCCAAATCCAGTGGTTAGAGAAAAGCCGTCTGGGTCGCTGTTAGTTCGTGTTAGCACAAATCCATCGTTTGTGTCGTTGAGCGTTACCCGACTGCCTCCAGCCACAAACAGGGAAAAATTGCGGAAATTGAAATGGGTGGGCTGACTCACCACATCCACACGAGGCTCAGAGGTTGGCTCAATTCCCAGCGCAGTTAAGCGCCAGTCGGCTCGTGCATCTGTGGGATTTTCAATCCAGAGAAACCGAGTGTTGGCAAACACCGTCTCGTTCAGAAGCTGGTGCAGTTGGGGTTCAAACGTAGACTGCGGTAACGCCTGTTTGGCGATCTTGAGAAACAGATATACGCCATCGGCATAGGTTGTCCAGGTTTGTTCTAGCGTTAGTGGGGTGTCTGAATTGCCTCTAGATAGGAAGGCGATACAGTAATCGTCTGGGGCGATCGCACCCTCGTCTTGATCTAGAAAGTAGAACGCACCACCCGCCTCTAACCTAGTAAATAATGAGGTAGACATATAAGGTAGACACAGTTTAGAGGGAAATTCTAGAAAGAGACCTTAGAAGGAGACCTTAGAAGGAGAAGCGATCGCCTTTGACTACGGGCATGTCAAAAATATCCATGCCGTTGTCGTATCGGCGGTAATCGTCGAAGTTAATGAACTTATAGGACGGGACGCTGTTTACCCCCTCATGCACGAGACGGCAGGGTCTAAAACTGCCTTGAAAGCTTCGCAAATCCTGCTTGAGCGAGTCTGGCGAGTCTTTGTTCCACAAATTGCTAGATGGAATACTGGAGTAACGTTCGAGTAACTGACGGAGGGTAGTACCAATCGGCACATACACAGGTTGATCCTGAACAAATACAGTAATTTCTGGAACCACCACTACCCGTCCCCGGAAGAAGAAACTAACGCGCTTATCGGTGTTGGCAACCGTGCCGCTCTTTTCAAAAAACTCTTTGGTGGCAACGTCAATCTCAGCCAAATTCAGCGCGCCGGCGATCGTTACCGCTCGTTCTGGACGACCCGATGCAACAAAGAAATTGCTTGGATAAAACAGGCGGTAATAGGGTTGGCGGAATCCTGGTTTGAGCAAATCTACAATACCAGGAACACCCAGTTTAGAACCATCGGTTTGAATGTCAGTTTGAATTCGAGCGATGAACGGATTGAACCCCATCAGATACAGCGGATCTCCTACATTTTGTGGATGTAGGTAAGTGGTTAAATCGTAGTAAGACGTGCCGCTACCGACAAAGCCACTGACAGCCGTTCGATCGATCGAGGGGACATTTTGGTAGTTCTGGTAGTCCACCCGTAGTCGCATACCGGGCTGTAAATCTAGGTACTGCCCTCCTTTGGCTGGCTCCATTACAAAGCCGTAGTAATAGTACAAAATCTGATCCAATAGCATTGGCAAACGTTCGGCAATGCGGCATTTAATCAGATTGATTGCACCAGGTAACAATCCGCTTTCCGTGTTTTCTAAATCCGCTAATTTTGCCAAAAATGCCTGATAAGCCGTGTTGAGATCCGTAGGCGATTTGTTGGCTGAGTTAATGATCAACTTGCATTCGGAAGCAGATTGATTCAGTTGAAAAATAGCAGTTGGATCGGCTGCCTGTTGAGTGGTCAGAGAGAAAACTTTGGGAAGAATAGTTTCGATTGGCTTCGTAGATAAGCCTGCTCCATCGCCTAGATAAATTCGTGGCTTGTTCTTTTCTAGATAGTAGTCAGCCGCGTTTTTAAAGGAGGTGGCCAGGATATTCGCTGCATTAGCTTTCGCTTCTTGGAGAATTTTTCCTAACAGTGTGTGGCGCGTTGAGGGCGGAGCAGCCAGAATGAATTTTGGCACCGTCAGATCTCCGCTGAGGGTTGCTGCCTGCCATTGCAGCACACTGGCAATCTGCGATAGAAACCCAGCCGTACTTAGCTCTAAAAGCAATTTTGCGATCGCCCCTCGTCCTCGCATTTGATCGAGATTGACCGCCGTATGCGGCTTGTGTGAAGAGCCCAAGATGGTGCTGAGGGGTAAATCGAACGGTAGGGAAAAGGGCAGGTCTTGTTGTTGCCAAATGAACTGGTGATCACGCTGAATGGCCGTTAACACAACGGGTTCATTCAACCAGGTTCCGTTCAAGGTCAGCCGTCCGTCTGTAAAGGCCAATTCGGCATCAAGCAGCGTAAAGTCAGCCAACTCCACCTGGGCTGGGGTTGAGGAATGCAGTTGCAGGCGACCATCTGGCTCAATTTCAATTTGAGCATCCTGATCAATCTTCACGGGCGACCAGTCAGGAAACATGCTAAATTTTCCGTCTAGGAGGAGGCGATCGCCTTGAGCTTGGAGATCTCCTGCAAAAATTAGCGTGGTTAGGCTCGTCAGAAAACTTTTGCCCTCTAATCGATTTAACTGGGGCAGAGCTGCTGCGGGTGCCAAAACTTGACCGATTGCATCAAAATTGAGCGTGCCCGCCTGTTCGTTGCTATCTGCACGCTTTAGCGGCACATAACCACCCATTAAAAGCTGCCAAAAAACTGCTCCAGTGGCAGCCTTCAAGCTGAACTGGGTCAACTTCAATTTGCCAAAGTCATCGGTTGACGTGAGGGGTAAAGATGTAGAAGGGGTTGGCAAGCTGAGCGTAAAGACTCCACCCTCAAATGTGGGCGTTAGCGACAAAGACTGCCCAAACAGCGGGATCGTAACGTCTTTTTCAGCCTGCCATCGACTTTGGGGTTCCCAGCCATCTTGGGCGCTGATGAATCTGAACCGGAGGTCGGCGCGGTCAAACGTTAAGGGGGCAACCACAACCTTAGATGGAGGAGCAGGGCTAATGCTAAACCATAGCTTACCCGCGTCAATCCACAACTCAATCGGAAACGGCCCTTTGAGCGGCGGCGGAATCACTGTTACTTTTGGCTGATCAGCGGTTTCAAACGTAACGCCTTTACCAGCGGTTTTGTCCGTTTCAAAGTTCCAGGATGGATTCGGAACAGAGCGGTCAGCACTCAAATCAAGTTTAGACAGGGCGATCGTACCCAAGCCTCTGAGAAACAGTCGCCTGTCCGCAGTGCTCACAGGTAAAGAAAGCCGTAAGCGATCGGCAGTTAAGCTCACGGCAAACTCTAGCGGATTTTCCCACAGGGTGGCTTTTACCCGGCCTGACAGTAGTTCTGCACCGATCGCGGTTTTGTTCCAGACAAGGTTCACTTCATTCAACAGCAGGTCAGGCTCAACAATCTTCAGCCCGGTCTGGTTGAGGGAAAACTGACCGTTTTCTAAGTTGACGGTCACTGGAAATGCGGTGTCTAGTGGTGCAGGAACGTTAACCATCGTCAATGTGGCAGTGAGTTGAACCGTCGGGTAGTAGCTGCGAACCACTTCCTCTTTGGTCAGAGCACGACTGTAAATTGCCACCCTTTGGTACTCGCCTACCCAGGGTCGTTCGCCGGTCAGCTCATTGGCCAGCAGCAGACGAAACGCGTCGTCTGGATTAGACTCACCAGAAAAGATACTAAATAAGTTGCCCTCAAACTTACCGCTGACTTGCTCAACACTGTTGATGTAAATTTTTGCAGTCCCGGCTTTGTCACGACTATAAATAACTTGAGATAGTCCAGGTTTGACTGAGCCACGGGGGGTTGTTAACGGCAACCCGTTATTGGGATTACCGTTCCGATTCGTTTTATCGGCAGTGGTTCGCAAACGCCCGATATACACATCTGCCGGAGTACCGTTGTTCATGCCGTGCATTAGCGCAACATAACGATTGCTGATGTTTTGAGAGAGAGAAACAATGCGGGCTGGCCCTCGACCCGCGTCGTCAGGCTGGCTGTCAGGTACAGGTTGGCTCAGGAGACTGGGTTGAATCCAAGCTTCGATTGTGATTTCGTTACTGCTGCGACAGGCGTTGATCAGCTTGGTCGCTTTATCTTTAGAACGAATGCCCGCAGAACGAATGCCCGCTCCAGCAGTCACGGCTAGACCACGCGGTTTTCTTTGAACCTTACTCGGATCGCTAACCTCTAGGTCGATGATGGATTGATCACCTGGTGAATTGCGGCTAGAACTATCGAACAGGGTATTGCCCGATCCTTCATCGAAGGTGTAGAGAACCTGCAACCCTGCCCATTTGTCATCGGTTGTCCCTACTTTTAAGGTAGTTAAATTCAAATTGCCAAGGTCGGCGATCGCCAGTGCTACAGGAAACTGTTCTGGTTCAAACACTAGCCCTTCAGTTTCGACGACTTTGGGCTTTAACAAGATAGTTTGACCAAACAAAACCAGGGTGACTTGACCCCCTACAGTCAAAGTTCCCCCAGCTTTAGATTGCGTAAATTGCAAGCTGAGATCCTTAAACGCCGTGTTGCCACGCTCAGCAAACAAGCCTGCCTGAGAAACACTTAATGTGAACTCGTCTGCACTACAGCTCAACCTCAATGGCTGAAAAGCGGCATTAGGCGTGGCCGGCAACGAAACTAATGCAAGATGCCCGCCAGCAGTAGTAAAACTGCGTCCACCAATCTCGTTAAAGATATCGAAACGACTTACTGACGTTCCACTTGAACCCAACTCGTAGAACTGAATCGTGCTGTTGTAGACTTCATATCTCAGAAATCGTTTCTGAACACTTGTCTGATCCGTAGTTATATCAAGGGCAATACAACCACGACCAATCATCGCTCCATCAGGCATGTGGGCTTCTCCTTGCGATGCACTTCACTTAAAAATTAGAAATATTTTACATTCTGCTAGGCAGATAAGTAGTTCAACCTAAATAAAAACAAGATTCTAAAAGTCTGCGTCGCCCGCGCAGCGGGCGGCGCAGACTTTTAAGGTTTTATATTTAATTACGCCCATCTACTTACGAGCCTACTCAAGTTGCTTACGAAGGTATTGGAATAGTGGTGTTGCTGATTTCGGGCATGAACTTCTTTTGAAAGGGTCGCGGAGCGGCTCTTTCAAAAAAATTATACTCAGATTAAGCAATGCCGACTAGTAAGCTGGTTTTATTCCTCACCAGCATACTATTCTTTAGCACGGTATTTAGTTTTGCTAGATACATCAGGGTTAAGAAATAGGATAGTCCTAAACTTGTAAGGATTTTCAGATGGGCGGGCGAAGTCCGCCCATCTGAAAATCCTTACAAGTGGTAAGTAGGTGGGCTTAAGTAAATATAAGATCCTAAAACCCTGCGCCGCCCGCTGCGCGGGCGGCGCAGGGTTTTAGGATTTGGTTTTTATTTAGGTTGAACTACTTATTGATGTAATGATTTTTTGAAGCGCGGGCAAAGCCCGCGCTTCAAAAAATCATTACCAATTTAGGACTACCCGTAAAACAATGTAATCACGGTGTAATTATTACTAGTTGATGAATACCTTACTTCCTATCTGTGAACAATTAATTTTTATGAAGCTGTATGGCGCGGTTGAACAATAAGCTAGAAAGTAGCCGACATCGAACACAGGGCATCGAACCCAGAAACGTACGTGAGTAACTTTAATTTAAGTGCTTAAAATTCGGGCAGTGGTAGTGGTATTGAGGTAATGATTTTTTGATGGGCGGGCGAAGCCCGCCCATCAAAAAATCATTACCAATTTAGGACTGCCCGGGCAGTGTGGACATTCGAGTGACTTTTACTTTTAAAATACTGACCAAAAAGTCTAAACCTATGATCCTCAAGATGAGAAGATTTGTAGCTTATCTGCTTGCTGCTTTTGCCGCCATTCTGTTGTTCAATGCCTGTGGCGACAATACCTCAACGCAATCTGAAAACACCCCTAAACCACCTGGCTTTGAAGTGAAAATGCTGGTAGGCAGTGCCCTCCACGACTTTTGTACTCAAGCTGCCGATCGCTTCAATCAGCAAAAGCCTAAGCTGCAAAGTGGTGAAGAATACTATCTTGCTTGTGAAGCGCAGGGTAGCGGCGATGTAGTGGCAACGCTGGTGTCTTTAGCACAGCAGTTTAAAGCCGGAACCTTACCCGCCGACTCTCCCGCATTTCCAACTCTGCTGTCGGTAGATGGTGAAATTTATCAAGGCGTTTTGAGCGATCGCATCAATCAACTATTTCCGGGGCAAAACTACATCCCGGCAATTCCCGATTCGCCGCTGCTTGCCAATAGCCCGATGGTGTTTATGGCTCCGGCAACCCTGGCTCCCGGACTGCGTCAAGTCGATGATTTATTCAAGACGTTGGTGAGTGCCAAAACGCACCAAGATATTGATGCCGCCAGTCAGCCATTGCCCATCCACTATGTTCAGACTGCGCCAACCAAATCTAACTCTGGCTTGCAAACGCTGGTGGCTCAATATGCCTCGGTTTCTGGTAAGCGTCCTGAGCAAATGACCGATGCAGATGTTAAGCGCTACACCGCAGACGTAAAAGCCATCCAGGAAAAGGTTACCCGGTACGGGGTTTCCACCACGTCCCTAGCCAAGGCCATGGTACAAAACGGGACGTTTTGGGCTTCAATTGGGTCGGTCTATGAGTCGTCGGTGATTGCTGCCAATACAGGGCTATCTCCAGGGCAACCTAAATACGAGGCGATTTATCCCAAGGCAACGTTTTCGTCAAATATGCGATCGATCCTGCCTACTGCTCCCTGGGTCAGCCCTCAAGAAAAAGCGGCTGCCGAGCAAGCGATCGCCTATCTACAATCTAACGAAGCGCAGCAGATTGCCACGAATCTAGGGTTACGTCCCGGAACTCCGGGGGTGGCGCTGGGTGCCAAGTTTACTCCAGAATTTGGGGTGAATCCTCAGGCTAAGTACGATTCCTATCGTCCGCCTCAAGTAGAGGTGGTAGAAGCCATGCTGACCGCATGGGAACAAATCGCCAAGAAGCCATCGCTGGTGGTCATTGTGGTCGATTCATCAGGCTCAATGTCGGGGGACAAAATGCCCGCTGTGCAGTCAACGCTGCAAAACTACATTGCCGCTCTGACTCCCAACGATCGCATTGCCCTGATTGATTTTGACAACTCAGTCCGTCCTCCTATTCCCATAGACGGTACCCCTGGTGGACAAGCTCAGGGACTAGAATTTATCAGCAGTTTGACGGTAGATGGCGGTACTAGTCTCTACGATGCTTCGCTTTATGCCCGCGACTGGCTCCAGCAAAATCTTCGCCCCAACGCCATCAATGCAGTGCTTGTATTAACAGATGGTCAAGATACGGATTCCAGCATTGGCCTTGACCAGCTCACTGGTGATTTAGCAAAAAGCGGCATCGAGAGCGATCAGCGCATTTCCTTCTTTACCGTAGGCTATGGCCAAGAGGGAGAGTTTGATGCCAGTGCCCTAGAGAAAATCGCCCAAACGACGGGCGGCTACTACTCTAAGGGCGACCCAGAGAGCATTTCACGGGTGATGGAAAACTTGCAACTGGAGTTTTAGGCGGATGAAGTTTGCCAATCCTCTTTACTATCCTTTGCCGATTTTGATCGGTGCGATCGCCCTGGTGTTTGGGGTTCGGGTTGCCAAATTGCCGAGTTGGGTAATGCTGCCTGTTGCCGGGGCGATCGCAACTGCTGGCGCTGCCGTTCGCCAAGGGCAAGAACCGGAAACGTTTAATCTAGACAATCCGGCTTTAGCACGGGAACTGCTGGCGGTGCGAGAGCAGGCGAAACGGCTAGCAGAAAAAGCGATCGACCTGCGGGCAGAGGCGGCGCGGCTGCTCCCCGATTCGCTGCACCTAGAACTGCTGGCATCGGTGCAGTTTGCCTGCGACCGAGCGACCGAGCTGCCTCAAAAAATTGACGCTTTGGCTCAACGGATGCAGGGTAGCGATTCGCTCTTGTCGCCTGAAGATTTGCGCCAGCAGCTCGTAAGCGTGCAAACTAAGCTAAAAACCAGTTCGGGGATGGTTAAAGGGCAGCTCAATCAACTGGCGCAGAGTTTACAGCACAATATCCAGCTTGCCCAAGCTGGAGAAGACTCTCGCCAAGCCCAAATTGCTAACCTATCGACGCTAATTTTAGATTCTGCGGGCATCCTGCAAGCCATGCAAAACAAGCTGCGATCGCCAAACCTGGCCGATGCACAGCAAACGGCGGAACTGCGATCGCTCAGTGACGAACTCAGTATTTTTCAAGAAAATGTCGATCTGCTGATGACTCCCTCATCCTCATGAAAAAATCTAAATCTCGATTGACCCGTCGGGCGCTCATTTCAAGCGCCATCATTTTAGCGGCACTTGGGCTTGCCTATGCTCCCTTACCCGGCATCACCCAATCGATTGTGATTGTCAGCGGCACAGAACTTCAAGACCCGTTGCAGGCTCTAGAAACCCAGTTTGAGCAGGCCTATCCCAACATTCAGCTCGATCTAAAGTTTCAAGGGTCTCAAGATATTGTCAACAACTACATCGACGACAAAAATGACTTCACCCCAACGGTGTTAATTCCTGCTAATGCCGAAAGCCTGACGGAACTAGAAGAACGCTGGCGTGCTCAGAATAGCAACGATGCTGCTTTTTATGACGCACCCCAACCGATTGCCAAGTCTGTTTTGGTGGGTATTGCCTGGAGCGACCGAGGCAAAATTCTATTTCCCGATGGGCGCTTTGACTGGCAACGGCTGCGATCGGCGCTGCAACAAGGGAACTGGGAAGCCATTGGCGGTGAGCCAAGCTGGGGTAGCATTGACCTGGTGTTGAGCGATCCAGCACGGTCGAATAGTGGTCAGTTAGCTCTGGGATTATGGGCGGCATCTGAAACCGGCAGTCTGGATGTCGGCAGCCTCAATAGTCCGGCGATCGCCTCTTTGTTTAAGCTGGTAAAACAGTCGGTTTATAATCCTCCGCGCTCGACCGATATTCTGCTGCAAGAGTTCATCGCGCGCGGTCCCAACGACGCGGATGTGGCAGTCGTTTATGAAAGCATTGCGCTGCATCGCTGGCAACAGTCTATGACAACCCAAGGCAAGCCCTACCAAATTTACTACATTGATCCGACGGTTGAAACGGTTTCGACAGCGGCAATTCCTCGACGTAACGTTAGCCAAGCTGCTGCCAACGCGGCTCAGCAGTTTTTAGAGTTTCTCAGTCAACCCGAACAACAGGCTGTGTTTATACAACATGGTTTCCGTTCAGTGAATGCATCACTGGACTTACGATCAATTCCCAATAGCCCCTGGAGCCAAACTATTCCTGGTGTTGAGGTGAACCCACCCGGTGTTAACCCCACACCCGATCGCAATACGCTAAATGAAATTATTCGCCTGTGGCAACGGGGATAGTGGGGCTGCTAGAAAGCCTATTAGAGGATGTTTTAAAAGTCTGATTGTTAGTAGCAAAACGTTTTAGATCCCCCTAAATCCCCGCGCTGGCGCGCCGCTGCGCTAGAAAAAAGGGGGACTTTGAATCCAGTTCCCCCCTTTTTATAGACGCGAAGCGGCTTCCCGAAGGGTAG
>JBBQFG010000034.1:0-28583 GCA_038321765.1 Elainellales cyanobacterium | reverse complement strand
TAGTGCCCGCATCAACGTCCATCGGCTGTATAAACTGCTGATTCAGGCGGCGTTGGCAGATTGGCAAGAGGAGTGTTTGTATCTGAGCTTAGATATCTCGCTGTTTTGGGATGAGTATTGCTTGGTGCGGCTGGCGGTTGTCCATCGGGGTCGAGCCTTGCCTGTGGTCTGGCGGGTGATGGAACACCGCAGTGCATAAGTATCGTTCACTGACTACCGGGAGATGCTCTATCAAGCGGTCAGACGTTTACCTCAGGGTGTCAAAGTCGTCCTGCTTGCCGATAGAGGCTTTATCCACACCGAGTTGATGCAAGCTGCGACGACCCAGTTAGGTTGGCATTATCGGATAATGCCTTCGGCAACGCTTCGCGAACGGCTGAAGAACACCATCTGGATTTGGCGCACTGGCAAAGGCTGGTGTCAGTTGAACGAGTTCCATTTCAAGCGCGGCGAAGCCCTCTGCTGGCCTAATTCTGTCCAAACTATTGTTATTACTATGCAGTGGGAATTATGTGATGGAATTGACATTCCAAAGTGATACCCTTTCGCTCTTGCAGTAAGGTTGATATACCGCAGTCCTAAATGTAAACGGCATTAAACGACATTTATAGCTTGGTGGTGCAGAAAACTTTTTTGCACCGTTTTTGAGCAAATGTACTACAAGCTAAAACCTCGTAATTCCGTTGAAATTTTGGCTGTTATCAATAACAGGCATTGTTGAAAATAACGAGTTTGCTAGGTTTCAGGAGTTTTCTGCACCACTAAGCATTTATAGTACCGACTTAATCCCAAGCTTAAACATTGTCTATCGAAGTATCTTTCAATCGAGAATGAATTCAAGTACCTTCTTAGAATCCGGGTTGTAACAGCACTTAGTTCTTTTTACCAATGTTGGTTTGGATATGAGGTAACTCTACTGCACTCACCCCGTCAACCATCGTTCGCTGCAACATTGGATGGCTTTGGTGGGTAAATCCTGCATCACTATCGGGATGAAATACAACTAGTGTTAATGCGTTTTCAGTTGTCCGAAATTTGTGATGTTGGTTGGCAGGAATTTGAAAAATCGTACCCGATTCCACAGGTATGACCGTCTGGGGGGTTTCCAGGGTTCCTCTACCTGCAACGATGATGCCAATGCGATCGCTAGGGTGAGAATGGAAAGTCTGATCAATCTGAGAGGGAAGATACATCGCATTGAGACAAGGATCACCCAAAATAATGGGTGGAATCAGTAGGCTGCTGGTTCCACCATCGATATACGCCAAACGTCCCTGTTTTTCAATGGAACCACCCAAATTAAACATGCCTCGATAATCAGTACGAGTCACCACAATGCCAGATGACTGTTCACCCAGGATAGTACCCTTTCCTGGCAAACAAAAGTACATGCCGGATAGCAATCGATAGGGTTCTTCTACCTGATCGTGACTGGATAGATGAGAATAACCCTGGTAAACAAAGCCAAAATGGGTTCCGGTATCCGGTAACTCGACCACACTACTACGCCAGATACGCAGGATGATTGGAAAAGGACTTTGGCTAAAAATTTTAATAGTGATGTGCGGTAGTGAGTCGATATTCAGCGTTAACATAGATTTTTAAACAACCTCTTTTAAATCAGTCAGAAATTAACTAAATTGCGCTTCTTACAATATCTAATTTTTCACTCAATGCGTTTCAGATGAGATAGATTGAGCGGGAATAAACAGGGTCTCCTCAAGGTGCTGCCTTAATGGGGGAGGCATCATGCAACCATCACTATTCATGCACTCTACCAAAAGCTGAGTTGCATTATAGTATTGCTTCAGTAGCTTTTTCTCCTCTCCATTAAAGTGCCATTCTTTGCCAATATGATGACGAGTTTTTGCTACGTCTCTTGCTTCATCTGCTACTTGTTTGACAACTTCATCATCTATTTTTTCCCCGTTAAGCCGCTTTAAAAGTGTTTTAAGTGTTCCTCGGGCATTCCTTCCCAGTTGTTTAGAATCCAGGGCGATCGCAATCGCAATCGTCATCACAGAATTAGCCGACCCAGCCGCTCGAACTTGTTGAGAGATATCGGTTTGGTCAACGTCATAGTTTTGGGAAATGGCAATGGCATCCTGTAGCGTTACACCTTCTAACATACGGGTTAAGAAACTAGCACAAACCAAGATATTAGCTGACCGATCAAGATGCAATGCCACTGAGCGATTTTCGTCGATATCAAAATCAATATCAAAGAAAAACGCTCGTACAGCAGCAGGTTTACAGAAAGCAAATTCTGGAGCATTAGTGCGATCGCACACGTAATCCAAAAACTGCTGCAATGACATGGATGGCACTAAAAGTTGGTCAATTTCCTGTTTCATTGCAAATAACAAAGGTGAGGCATCTCGTAACATTTCAGTCGTGAGAAGAAACACTTCACGCCAGCGTTTGTCGCTAACATGCTGAACCAGATCCGTGACTGCGGCGTCTAAAGAGATACTGTTAAATACGATCTCTCTGGCCGTAAAGTATTCATGAAACGAGAGATGAGAAAATGAGAAAATCCCCTTTGCCCGTTCCACCAGTAACCCATGCTGTGCTTCGATTGATTGCAGAATAACTTCGCTATCGAGTTGGAGTTCTTCGATGGCAGGATTGGCTTTAGACAAATTACGAATATAGTCGGTGATATGTCGTTCGATCTCAATTTTTCTCAAGAAGTAATTCTTTTGCCTAAAGGCGATCGCAGCAATATAGCTCAGCAAATCTTCTTTGCGTTGAGGAGATAGCTTTCTATATACCTGATCGCGTTGAATACCGCGTTTTGCATCCCATTTTTTTAGTAAGGCATCAATCCCTTCTTTATACAATTCAGAACGGCTACTGGGACAATCTCCCGATTCTTCAAATGCCAAACAAACTAATGTCAATAAAAGGGGGCTGACTGTTAATTGTTTGATCCGAGGATTTTGGTTGAGCTGCTTAAGAAACGTTTCAGCATACATTGATTTATCCTTAAACCATTTTCTGGCAAATGCCACAACCTGGCTCTCGTCAAAGTCAGCGACCTCGACCTCAGTAAACTTTTCAAACGTATATTCCCATGCCGCAATCCGGCAGGTAATGACGAACAAATTAGCCCAAAATTGCTGAGAAAACTCGCGGATTTCTCGGATCACCCGATGATGATCTTCCGTCCGCACCTCATCTAATCCATCTAACAGCAACAGAGCTTTACCCGCATCAAAGATGGTATAAAAATCAGCAATCCACTGTTCGTGCAGACTTTCTATTGTGGGAGGGGCGTAGTACTGTACATCTTGCTGACTGATGTATTCAAGTAGACTTGGCTTGCCTTCTGCTTCGGCAAAATCCTTTAAGGTAACGAAGATTGGCAAGCGTTCTGGTTCAAATTGTCCGTCACTGCATTGAATCGCCAGATGCTTGAGAAATGTAGTTTTGCCTGCTCCAGGTTTGCCCAAAATAATGAGCTTCTGATACATTTGCACCGCATCTAGTCCAGGCATTCGCTCAGCTTCAACCTGACTTAACCCAAACCGATCAAAATTCTCTGAGTCACAGTATTGTAGAAGTTCTTCAATATGTTTATGGTGACGTCCCGTAATTTGCTCCAGGATGTTCACGCTGATGTAGAGATCATCCACTTCAATCGGATGAGACATGTCCAGCACCCGAATGGTGCCACAGCGTTCTTTCAATCGAGCATAGGTATTTTGACGCAAATGTTCTACCAGAGCATTCAGGTCATGGGTGTTATTGGCAGCAGACTGAATTGGGATTGAAGAAGGCGGTTCAGACAAAGATTGGATAGATGAAGGCAAGGGTAGATCGGCGATGTCTTGCCAGCACAACCCAAGTCGATCACAAATTTGCATAAAGATAGATTGCGCGATCGCTTTTCCCTGAAAGAAGTTTGTCATCGGCTGACGACTGCATCCGACCGCAGCACTTAATTCCTTTTGCGTCCATCCCGCTCTGTTCAGGGCTTGCTTTGCTACCTCAAGACCGTGATGGGATGCTTTCAGGGAAGGTTTTGCCATATTGAGTGGGTAAATTAGACCTGCACCGTCCTATCTATAACGACATTAAATAGGCAGTACTTAAGCAATACTAATACATTACTCAGTCTACCATCCAGGGATCGAGAAAGTCCGTCTTCATTGAATTCCCATGCAAATAAAAACTGTAGAGCGTGTTGTGGTGACAGCACCATTGGGGTTGGTTTTGGTGAGTCATCGCCAGCGTGACGCACCCTACAATAAATGAGGACATCTCTTAGTCAATCTTTACTTGACACTTTTTCATGTCTTACATAGGATTTACATAGGCATAACCACCAGATGCCTGAGGTAAGTTCATAAATTATTTCCTGGAAACTCAATTCCTTATGAGTTCATTAGGATGCGTGTTCAACGCAACTATCCCCGCTTATTTTCGGATTTCAACCACTACGACAAAATTGCCATAGCCTTGGCAGATCCAGGAATATCTTGAGTTGCAATGGTCGTCGTGTCTAAATTATTAACCCGAAGGAAAGTTTACGGCTATGGCATCCAACAATTCAAAGCCGGGAGAAAACCTTTTACTGCTGTTTATCTCACTACTAGTGACGGTGGGGTTATTAGTACAGATTTGGGCTTGGTTGCATCCTCGTCTTGCTTTACAGGCTCAAACAGACCGCACGTTATCTTCATTCCCATCTCCATCCGAACCCCTTTCAAGTCAGTTGTCCCATCGATTTAGCACTGGAGAGCGGCAACTGATTGAAGCAGTGACTACCCTAGCCAAACAGGAGGGAATTGTTGCCTTTGCAAAGCGTGATTATCAAAAGGCGGCGAACTGGTTTGAGGAATCATTGCGCCTCATACCCAATGATCCAGAAACCTTGGTTTATTTGAACAATGCCAGAGTGCGAGCAATGGGTACGAAATCTTATGCGATCGCCACCAGCATCCCCATTGGCAAAGCCCTTAATGTGGCACAGGAAATTTTAAGAGGTGTTGCCCAGGCACAGGATGAGATCAACCGTAACGGTGGCATTGACGGGATTGGACTGGAAATCGAAATTGTGAATGACGATAACGATCCGACTCTGACCCCTCAGATTGCCCAAGTCTTGGGCAGCGATACGAATATCCTGGCAGTGATTGGTCACAACACCAGTGATGCGTCGTTGGGCGCTGCTTCGATTTATCAGGAGTGGGGGATGGTCATGATCTCACCGACCACATTTGATCCAGCGGTTTCCAGGGTTGGTAATTATATTTTTCGGGCGGTTCCGACAGCTCAATCGATGTCGGCAGTATTGGTCAAGCATGTGATCGAGCAACTATCTCAGCCTGCCAGGATGCTGATATGCTACGATTCTGCGGCTCCAGATAATGCAGTCTTTCGAGATGCATTTGTGGATACCTTGATTGCCAACGGTGGGGAGGTCGTTAACGTTATGGATGCTCAGGGCAATGATCGGTGTAATTTTGCCTCTCCTACGTTTAGCGCAGAGGAGGCGATCGCCCAAGCTCAAGCCAAAGGTGCCAATAGTTTGTATTTAGGGCCCAGTATTAATTACCTTGACCCAGCGATCGCGGTAGCACGGGCAAATGCGGGACGCTTACCGCTGTTTAGTAGTCCGTCTTTGTACACCCAAAAGATTACCCAGGACGGACAGCAAGCTGTTGCCGGGTTAGTGCTGGTGGCACCCTGGAATCCAGGTGATTATCCCACCTTTGCTCGACGTGCTCAAGGGCTTTGGCGGGCAACGGTCAATTGGCGAACGGCAACAGCCTATGATGCAACTCGCGCCATCATTGATGGATTACAACAAAATCAAACCCGATCTGGCTTACAACATGCATTACAGAATCCTGCGTTTTCAACGGCGGGATCAGGAGAATTAATAAGATTTCTGGATACACGCGATCGCCGTCTCACCTCAGTTCTCATCCAAGTGAGATCCGATGGTTCGGGTGGATACCACTTTGTCTCCCTCGCTCCTCATGATCAGTAACGGTTCCTTCTACATCCACTTCTGGGAAAAGACCCATGAGCAATCTATATTCATTGACCTTCAGCCTCATGGCTCAATTCCTCTTCGGAATCTTGCTCTGGGCACTGCCTCTACCACTTTTGGCGGCTAATGCTGAAGCCAGTGAAGGGATTGATTCATCGCAGCACCCTATTTACTTTCCTCGTCGTGGAGAACTCAGACGATGCCTTGTAACCAGTCCTCGTAACTGTATTTTCAGTAATGGAGCGTCTCCAACCATTCCCTCTGTTGTGCGAGATATCAGCCTCAACTATAGAAAATCAGCATTTCTGGCTGAGATATCTATCAAGTTAGCCATGATGGGTGAATACAATCTGGCAAAAGCTGTCGCGCAGGTTATTACATTTCCGCAGTCCAGGATATCGGCTTTAGTGGCGATCGCAGCACAGCAAGCCAAAACCCAAGCGATTGATCAGGTTCAACAAACCCTGACTGAAGCCACACAAATCGCCCAAACTGCACAGTGGAATGGTTCTGCCAGAGCTTGGGCACTGACTCAAATTGCTGTTCAGTACGCAACGATAGGACAGGTAGAAACCGCAGATCACTTTTTTGCCCTGGCGCTCCAACCCGATCCTATCCAGTCCAATCCAGGGTATGTCGATCTGTCGTTTCGTCGTGGAATAGTGTTAGCTGATGTCGCTACAGGATTATTGGCAACAGGACAAACATCTCAGGCGGAGGAACTGGTTAATCTGCTTTTACAGGAAGCCCAGGGAGATGATGTGATTTTGCCTATTTCTCCCTCAATTCTCGAACCGTTGCTAACTGTGGGCGAACATGATTTTGCCATTCGCCTTGTACAAGCAGTGAGCAATCCAACCTATCGAACTCGATGGCAGTCAGAAATTTGTCTCAGTCTAGTCGATGTTGGAGAATACGACCGTGCCGTTCAGATTGCACAACGGAGTCAACCTATAAACGCAGGAGAATCCGGTCATGCCAAGCAAATTCGACCGTCTCGACCGCTATCTCCTGTAATCATACCGCCGCTACCTACCAATATTCGCACTCCCTCTTCTCCTCAAAGTGAAGCATGTTTGTGGTCATTGCAAGAGCAAAGAAATTTAGCCGATGCAGCAAATTCTATAATCGGCTTGGTGATGGATGGAGAGACTACGCTGGCGATCGCCCTAGCTCAAGGAATCCTATCTTCTAATTACAAGATGTTGACGCTGACCGAACTTGCGATCGCCCTGGCTCAGGCAGGAGAACCAACACAATCCGAATACATCCTTTCACAAGCACTGGAAATAGCCAAAACTGTAGACCGCGTTAGCACTTCGTTGAATTTTGGTCAGGGCTTAGGAAAAATGCAGATTGCAGTCAGACTTGCAGAATCAGGGCAGTTTTCCAAAGCATTGGATATCACAGACACTATTGAAGACGACTCTTACAAAGTTTTGTCATTGCTAAACATTGCGGAACAATACAGCCAGACGGAAGAACCCGATCAAGCACGAGAACTATTAGTTAAAACGATCGAAATTGTTGGGACATTACAGTGTCCCATATGTGGACTATAAGGTTTAAATCATCAAGATACCGTCTGGATAAAAGACCCTGAATCAATTTATCGATCAGGCATTCCATGATTTCCCCTTTTCAATCTCTACTCGGTCGTAAAACAGGGCGCAGGACGTTTCTAGTACATGTTTTAGAAACGCGATCGCCATTTTTAGCAGTTAAATTACTGCGTGATTATGCAATATCCAATTCATCCTATTCCTTACACGTGAAGACATTATGGCAACTACAACTCGAATTGGCACATTCTTTGGCGAAAAACCCGTCATCTCATCCAGCGGACAATACGTGGCGTTTGTATCTACCTTGACAGAGTTCACAAATGACACGAATAGTTCTTCTGACGTCATCCTTCAGGATTTGAAGACAGGACAATTTTTCTTCTTGTCAGTTTCCTCAAATGAAACATTAGGTAATGCTAATTCTTCATTTTTAGATTCAATCGCTATTTCTGCAAATGAACGGTTTGTTGTGTTCTCATCAGATGCCAGTAATCTGGTTCCGGGCGACACAAACGGCGAACTCGATTTGTTTATACGGGATACAGTAGCGGGAACAACAAGCCGAATTTCGGTAGACTCTAACGGCAACCAAAGCCCAGCCAATCTGTTTAGCAATGCTCAATACCGACCGTCGATCTCAGCCAATGGTCGCTTTGTCGCCTTCCAATCGGAAGCACAAATTGCAGGCGTCTTCACCGGTGGTGACGATATCTTTGTGCGAGATGTTGTGGCGGGCACAACTACGATCGTGTCAGTCAATTCCAGCGGTGGTCAAGCCAATGCTCCCTCCTCAAGCCCATCTATCTCCGCAGACGGACGCTTTGTTGCCTTTGAGTCTCTTGCAACTAATCTAGTAGCGGGTGATACGGTAGGCAGCTTCGATATCTTCATGCGCGATCGCCTCACTGGAACGACCACGATTGCGTCCGTCAATTCTCAAGGACAGAAAGGTGGTGGAGCTTCAAGCAATGAGATCCTCCCCTTGCAGGAAACAGGGGCTCACGAGCCTGTGATGTCTCCTGACGGACGCTACGTGGTGTTTCAATCGGGCTACACCAATCTGGTTCCCAATGACACCAATGGCGTTATAAACCCCGTCCATATTGGGACATGGAGTTTTCCATTGAGTGTTCTCAGGGTCTGTATTCCATGACTGGCAAGACTTGCAGGGACACTTGAGGAACTACGGTTTTCAAGTTGGACTTGGTTTAGATGTATTTATGCGGGATCTCCAGACGGGCAAAACCAGTCGCATTTCGCTTGATTCCAACGGCAATCAAGCCAACGGAAGTAGTGGAATTAGCTTTGTCAAGTCTTCGGCGGTTTCAGCAGATGGGCGCTACGTGGTGTTTCAATCTGTTGCCAATAATCTGGTGCCAGGAGATACCAACAATGCTCTTGATGTGTTTGTGCGCGACACCGTGGCTGGTACCACCACCCGTGTGTCGGTCAATAACAACGGGCAAGAACCCCTTAGTGGTTTCCTGGGAACAAAGTCATTTGGGGGGACGATTTCGGCAGATGGACGCAGAGTTATCTTTGTGTCGAATGGCAAGAACCTGAATAGTTCGGGCACCAATACCGATGAGATTTACCTGCGAGATTTTGGAACAGGCAGTTCTGCCACTAATCCCGGTACTAACCTAACGGGAAACGCCCGTAACAATAAGCTGAAGGGTACACCTCGTAAAGATAGGCTCAACGGCAAAGGTGGAAGAGATACCTTGATTGGTAGAAATGGCAATGATGTTCTGATCGGTGGTACTGGAAATGATGTGTTGACAGGAGGGGCAGGACGCGATCGCTTTGTTTATCAAAAACCTCAAGATCGCTTCGATCGCATTACCGATTTCCAGGCAGGTCGAGACAAGATTGTGTTGAGCAGAGTGTTGGATCGGTTGGTTCCTGGAAACTATCGCGGCAATGCGATTCGAGATGAATTGATTCGGTTTGTACGACGGGGATCAGACACCCGCATTGATGTTGATTTGAATGGGCGATCGCGTCCGGGAGGCTTTAAGCCATTTATTTTGGCAGAAGATGTGAGTGTAGGACGTCTGAAAAACTTGAAGAATTTCGAGTTTTGACGGGTTACGGGCTAAACCGGGCAGTCTCTAAAGTGTACTTGCTACTGCAACCAGAGTCCTTGAAGACTAGCTTGAACGATCTCGACGCTGAAATTGCCGGGGAGTTTCTCCTGTCCATCGTTTAAATGCTCGGTGAAAGGCGCTAGGTTCTGAAAAGCCCAGTAAGAATGCTACATCATAAATCGATGTGTGAGGATTCTTGAGATGCTCTAGTGCCAGGGTTTTACGAACATCATCAAGCAGTTGTTGATAGGATGCTTGCTGGGCATGCAGTTCGCGTTGCAGTTGGCGCACACTCGTGGTTAATTGATGCGCGATCGCTTCAATGGATGGAGTTTCACCTTGCAGATTTTGGGCGATCGCTTGCATGACAGTATGAATATAACTCTTCTGTTGCCCCTGTTCGTCTAACATTCCTTGGGCATGTTGCTCAAACACAGCTAAACCAAGTCCACGTTGAGAACTGTAGTTTTAGCCCTCACCCCCAGCCCCTCTCCCAAAGGGCGAGGGGAGCCGGAAAAGCTTTCAAAGTCCCTCTCCCCGGGGAGAGGGCTTAAAGCCTTCGGCATATATGAAAAGGGTGAGGGAAAACTCTGGGTTTCAAGTTAGACGAGGTTTAACAAGGTTGAATTGGACGATCGCACAGCCCAATCGAGACAGTTCACATCGAGAATCAGGCGATTCATCGGTTGAGCAAATCGTAATTCTGCTTGAAAAATACGTTGATGCTCTGAGATATCTTGGGATGCAGCATGTTGAAACCAAACCTCATCCAGTGGCAACGGCTTACCTGTTAACTGGAGAGTGGCAGTGACCAATGCCGCAAAGGTACTTTCGATCGGGTGTCAGGGTTCGTCGGTCAGATAGTTCTTAAGATGACTGATAATTTCGCAATCACAGCATAGCCAACCGTCAACCTGTTGTTCAATCGGTTTTAGTTTCATCGCAGCTAGAGTCTCGAGATGCTTAAGATACTAGTACCATAGCAACAGAAACACGGGCTATCTTCTCTCATAAGAGTGAGGATTTTTGAAAACTGGCGTACTTATCGTTTGGGTAGTTCTGCACTGTAGTGTTGGAAACGAGCGCCCAAAAACATGACAATGTATCACTGAGCATCGTTTGTATTTCTTTAGACAGATTGAACTTTAAGCTATCTCCCCTGACATTAATAGTGCGAGTCAAAGTGCGCGAATCAGAATGTGCGTTCAAAGAGCTTGCCAGCTTTTATATCGGCAAGAATGAACTATGGGGAACGGGATATGTCAGTAGAAAACCCTGATTTAGGGGAAAAGGCTTTAAGCAAGGTGGTGGAGGCAGGCATTACCAGTCAATTAGATGAAGTCGCCGCTATCGATGTTGATATTCGCACTGATCCTGTAAAGCTCGTTCAGGGGAAAGTAGATTCCGTCACTATCTCTGCTAAGGGAGTTGTGGTAAAGCAAGACCTTCGAATGGAGACAATAAACGTTAACACCGACAAAGTTGCCATTAATCCACTGAGTGCAGTCTTTGGCAATATTGAACTCCTCCATCCAACTAATGCAGTTGCTCAAATTATTTTGACTGAAGTTGATATTAATCGAGCGTTTGGTTCCGATTACATTCGTAACAAATTGCAAGGCTTAACGATGGAAGTGGAAGGGTCTACTGTAACTGTTGATGTACAAACTGCAACAGTCCATCTGCCCGGTGACAACACATTTGTGATCGGCGCTGACTTTTTATTAAGAGAGCAAGGCGAGAGCAAGAAATTGTCGGCCATGGCCGTTCCGCAAATCCAGGATAACGGATATCGGATTTCGTTAGAAATTCTCTCGGCAGCGGGACAGGGCTTAACGACACAACTCGTAATTGCCATTGTTGAGCAACTGACGGCCTTGCTAGATTTGCGAAACTTCAATATTCCAGGTATATCGCTTCAGTTACACCAATTAGATGCTCAAAAGGGCAGATTGGTTATTCATGCCAAGACTCAAATAGAGCAGATTCCTTCCATTTAACGTGTATTACTCAATTCTCAGGAGAGAGAACCATGACACAAACACCCAGTGTTCCCCCCTTTATTGAAAGCGATGAGCGCGAATATCATGATAGTGGTATTCCCAGTACGGTGGCGATCGCAGGACATCCACTGCATCCCTTAATTGTTACCTTTCCCATCGCCTTTCTAACAGGCGCGTTTGGAGCTGATTTGGGGTATTGGCTCACTAGTGATCCGTTTTGGGCGCGAGCAGCCCTCTGGCTAATTGGTGCAGGATTTGTTGCAGGTCTTTTAGCTGCTCTGACCGGGATGCTAGATTTTCTCAAAATTGATCGAGTTAAAAAGCACAATGCCGGCTGGATTCATATGTTTGGCAACGTTGCCGCTATGATTTTGACCTTAGTTAATTGGTCACTACGTTGGAATAATGTTGAAGGTGCCGTTCTACCCCTAGGGTTAATTATTTCGTTAATTGTGGCATCACTTTTGGGAATCACAGGCTGGTTTGGTGCTGAACTTGTCTACCGACACAAGGTTGCGGTGATTGGCGATAGCAGTCGTCAGGAACCCTAACTGAAATTCTCACCCAAAAATTACGCACTGTGCGCCGCGTCAAGGGTGGCACACAGTGCGTAATTTTTAGTTTTTATACCTTCGGGCGATATGTAAACGTCTCCGCCCAATGAGCAGGCACGTTTAGAAGCTATTTAAGATCTCTACAGTCTCTAAGTCCAATACAGAATCTTGGCATGGGGGAATCGGTGAGCAATTTCCTGTTCAAAAAAGTGACGTAGAGCCTTCATCGTATCCGTGTCGTATACATACTTGATACCACCAAACTTGTTCCGTTTGAGACTGCGGTTTGATTCGTCCATATCGAGTTTGGTATTGGGATACCACTGGGTTAAAACGTCCTTAGAGGTGGGTGTGAAGCGGTGAGAAATTAACTCGAATGTCAAGTCACAGTCGAAATCCAGAGCGGCACTGATTTGGTCAAATAACTGCTCGTAATGCATTTGCCAGTCTTCAATTGCCATGATTGGCGCGACCACTAAGCCGACAGGGTATCCACCGCCACCCTGGGCTTGAGGTAGCGCTAACTGACGTAAGGCCAGCAGGCGATCGCTCACAGTCGCCGTTCCTCCCTCAAACTGCCGAGAGATAGGGGCTGCATTGACGCTGAACCGACAGCGTGTCCGCCCATTGTGAGGTAGCCCTAGTAAGCTCTCTATGTGATTAAATTTGGATACCCAGCGCAAACGCCCTTGGTTTCGAGTGCCAAAATAGCGAATGCACTCTGCCAAACTGCCGGTCAGATGTTCAATTCCCAACGGATCAGTGTAACAACTGACCTCGAAACTGGTGGCGTTACTCAGATGCTCATACGCAGCCAAGTTGTCTAGAATCTGTGGCAAATTGGCAAAAGCGCGAATCACAGGTGGCCCTTGCAAACTACCTGCCAGATAACAATATTGACAGTGGGCAGGACAGCCTTCCGCTAAGTGAAACTGCCAATCGGCAGACGGCGGAATGGGGCTGAGCTTAAAACTGCTGGGTGGAGCAGTCACTACAGCTAATGTGCGTTTGGACAGGCGGTATGTATCTTGTTCCGTTTCGCCGCGCAGTCCCGTCAGCCGATTGCGAGATAGCGCTTCAATGGGCAGATTGAGCGCCGTTACCCGCTCTAAAATTTGCTGTCCCCAGGGTTCTTCGAGTGCCGTTGGTGTGAAGATGACGCGATCGGGCAACCATAGCGTTGAGCGAACATTACCTGAATTAATACTGGAAGTTGCAACCGTCGAGCTAGCGATTTCAGTAGGCGTAGACAAAATCGATTTTCTCTATTCTTCTTTCTTGATCGTGACGCAGTTTTACTCGCGCTACTCACTTTGAGTAACCGGATTTCTTGCTGTTTTAGGTAGAGCTTACCGCATTGCTTTATTTCAGAGAAGCTTAGGAGATTTCTAGCAAACAAATTACCCGCTGTCTTCGACTCCGCTCAGCCAGCTTGCACCCTGAGCGGAGTCGAAAGGTAAAATCTTTGCCGGAAATCGCCTTAGACTTACGAATCAGATCTGATTTGACACTTTTTTAGACAAAAAGGAGATTGCTAAAGGGGATAAGCTTTCGTATGTGTGAGCCACGATGCAGCCTTTTCACACACAAAAACCTATCCCCAAAATCAATAACGCTCAGACACGGTGTTGGATGGAATCTGACCCTCTACTCAAGTTCAAGATGTCAAAAATTACTCCAGGGATTTGCCTGTCTTGCTCAGCAGTTTACCAAACTTCTGAATAGGACCTTTGAGACCCCGATGAGCTTCTGAAGCGGCTTCAGTGGTTTGTTCCCCAATTTTTGTCAGCGCTTCGGCAATGTCAGATGCTTTGGCGTTTTTGCGCTTGAGGATTTGCTTTAGTTCCTTCAAACCACTGGCGATCGCCTTCAAGCTCTCGGTATCAGACTTGTTCAGTAAGCCATACCAGTGATCAATCGAACCAACAGCGGTGTCAGTATCAATCTTAGTCAAATCACCGTCCAGCGTTTCACTCAATGACTCGATTTGTTCAGCCGCTTCTTTATCTTCGGCTTTGCCCATCGCTTGCCCTGCTTTAGACAACTGCTTGCCCAACTTCTGGAGAGAAGTTTTCAAGCCCTTATCCGCATCAGAAGCGATGTCTGCGGTTTGATCACCAATGTGGGAAAGCACTTCGCCAATTTCATGACCTGTTGCTTTTCCACCTTTCAAGAGCTGTTTGAGTTCCTTCAGTCCGCTGGCAAGCTCCTTGAGTTCAGGCTCTTTAGATTTGTTCAGCGTGCTGTGCCACTCGTCAATTGTGCTGAGGGCAGCATCTGGGTCAATCGTCGTTAAATCGCCGTCTAGTTTCTTCAGCAAGGACTCTAGTTCTTGGGTGTTGGTGCTGTCATCTTTATCAGCGATCACAGTTTTAGCAGAAACCTCGGTTTGGTTGCCCTTTTGCTCTTCTGCTTTGGACGTGCTTTGCTTGCTCTTTGAGTCTTGTTTGCTGACCATGGTGTGAGTTCTCTTGCGAACAAATGTGTACACGTATCAGCCTACAAAGCAAACAGTATGCTTCCCTCTTACTAAAGAGCTAACATCTAAGCTAAAGTTTTCTCTCAATACATACAGTATGGTAGGACTTACGCAGTTGAATGCATTTGCGGGCGCTCCGCGCCCGCAAATGCATTCAACTTTCTCGGTTTTTCGAGTGAGGTGCGTAGGTCCTATATTGTTCAAATGGTGTATCAATAAGCAGCTACATTCCGGGCTGAATTGCTGGTTAATTTACCATCTTCCATCTGCACAATTCGATCAGCTACATCCAAAATTCGGTTGTCGTGGGTAACCAGCAAAATCGTACAGCCCTGCTCTTTTGCCAGGGCTTGCATCAAATTCACGACATCTCGACCCGATTTGCTATCCAATGCAGCGGTCGGTTCATCTGCCAACACGATTTGAGGATGGCTGACAAGGGCGCGGGCGATCGCCACTCGTTGTTTTTGACCACCCGACAGATCATCAGGGTAATAATCTAAGCGATCGCTCAATCCCACCTGTTCTAGCATTTTGGCAGAACGAGCCTGCATATCTGCGGTTGAAAGGTGGTGATGAAGCTCCAAGCCCATTTTGACATTCTGAAGTGCGGTGAGACTACTGTGTAAATTGTGCGCTTGAAAAATATAACCGTGATGTCGGCGCGCTTCTGTAAGTTGTTTAGCCGTTGCACCACAGAGTTCTTGGCCTAGCACCTGTAGACCGCCAGACTGTGCCGAGCGTAAGCCACCTGCTAAAGTCAGCAGTGTGGTTTTGCCAGAGCCAGAAGGCCCAGTCATAATGACAATTTCACCCGTATTGATTTGAAGACTGATATCAAAGAGAACTTGTTTACGCAGTTGATCATGACCAAAGTAGTGTTGGAGCCGAAAGCTTGATTACCTCGCCGCGTGGTGCCAGTCGTCCCAGAGCCGTAACCGTTTTGATGACGGGTTCACTGACTGGTATCGCTTGAGGAGGAGCCGACGACAGAGTCTGAAACCGCCACAGCCCTATTCCGGCACTGCCAACACCAAGAGCGATCGCCACAACGACTATCCACCGGGGCTTACGAGCGTTTATAAGTGAACTTTCCTGCATGGGTGTAGGTTGCACAGTGGAAGCCTCCTTTTATGAAGCACTATACTAATCGGTTTAGTTCAATCCATACCTTAAACTAAACCGATTAGTATGGTACTGTCAAGCTAAAATCGGTAGTTCTAAATTGGTAAGGATTGTTTGATGGGCGGGCTTCGTCCGCCCATCAAACAATCCTTACATTAATACCACTACCCTAAAATCTATGGTTCAGCCCCAAAGAAGATAGAACGGCATGAGACAGGCTAAACCTGGACGCGACGACAAGCAGCTCTCTCCAGAGAAAACCGAAGCAATTCTAAAGGGTGGAATGCAGGAGTTTTTGGCGAATGGTTATGCGGCAACGAGTATGGATCGAGTGGCGATCGCCGCAAAAGTCTCAAAAGCTACTGTCTACAGCCACTTTCAGGACAAAGAAGGTTTGTTTATTGCGTTGATTCAACACCTAGTTGAGAGCAAATTTCGGTCTATTTTTGATACAGACAATGCTGATGTTTTACAAGCTTCGCCCCAAATTGTTCTGAGAGAGTTGGCAAATCGAGCCTTAAGTATTGGGACGGATGAACCACAGTTCCTCAACTTTATGCGGCTGATCTTGGGAGAATCAGAGCGGTTTCCGCAGCTAGCTCGCACCTTTGTCTCCAACATTGAAAAGACTGCTTTCAGCAAACTCTGTTACTATTTCACGAATTGCCCGCACTTGAAGCTGTCTGATCCAGAAGCAACGGCACGGATTTTTATTGGTGCACTCATACATTTTCTGATTGTGCAAGAAATGATGCACGGCAAAGATATTTTACCAATGGAGAGCGATCGCTTAATCGATAACCTGATTCATCTCATCACTGGCCAGGAAAGCGTGTAACATTTAGGTCGCTTTAAAAGCTGAATGTTTCGGGCACGTTGTGCCCGAAACATTCAATTGACGATACATTTCAAACAGTCTCTTAATCGAAACCGAAATAGGCACAGTGGCTTATCAGTTTGTTCAAACTCTTAGTTCAGACTAAGAGAGTATGTAAGAGATCGTTGTGTGCAGATCGTAGATTACCGATTCAGGAAAGATCTTACTCCTGACCAGCTCCATAGACCTGAAGCAACACAGCTTGAATATATCCATGTCCCCAGATCTTGGTGGTGCAAGGATTTTCAACTGGTCCTACCCTAGCAACTGCACCGATTTCATACAGCCCAGTAGGCATTCTGAGATCGACAGGGCGGGCAGGAGCGGTTTTCAGTGTATATTTGTACACACCCTTTTCAGTTAGGATCGTTGCAGGCACGTTGAGTTCTGCTGCTTTGATACCGTAGCCCTCAAACCCAAAATCAATATCGATTCGGGTTCCCAAGCACATCAGTAACTCAGTCAGAGGTGTTTTGTTAAATTCCACGTCTACACTGGCAACGAAGTATTCATCGGCTGCAACAATGTACTGACTGTTAACCGGATCAGCAGGGTTATTACCCAAGCCTTTAACGTCCAGATTGGACAACTTGAAAATGACAGGACCAACAATTGATTGTGTGCGAGTTTCAGTCAGGGTCAGTTCGTTAGGCTGTCCAGGTTGACCGATTACTTCTTGTTGACCCTGAGATCCCCGTGCTGCCATTGATTGCATTGCATTAGACATAAGTTCGTACCCATTCATGTTTAGAGTTTGTAATTTGGTTATTAGCTGTCGTGGAAGAAGCGTTCAGTCTTTTGTCTTTCAGCTCATCTACGTCTAGCTCGTAACTGAATTCATCATCGCAATCTTATAAGGTAGGGACAGTACCCAGGTAGGGTACTCTTCCCGTTAGTTACAGCATTTTCTAATTAAGCAAGCCATGATTATTTTTATAAGAGCTTTGCCCCGTAAAGCTCTCATAAAAATAATGTAATCAAGAGTCCAAATCCAACTTGAAATAAAACGGTTTAGCAGATTCATCGGTTAGATTAATATCCAGAAACCGTTGTTATTTGCCACGTTGAGTTTCGTTGATTCCAACTCACGGAGGGAAAGTACGATCGCCCCTGTAGCTTTATTTAGTCATCTACAGGGGCGATCTAGGAGCGATCTAGGATTGAGGACTGCTATAGTACACTTATACTAATCGCACAACCCCACACTATTAGAGACATGACTTCTGCACTGACCGTTTCTGGAAAAGTGATGGGTAAAACTCAGCCCATCTTTGCCAACTGGGAACTGCATTTACCAGAGCGGGCTGAGCAGAATCCGTTGACGCTGCGAGAGTTGCTGACTCAGATTGTGATGGCAGAAATTGTGGGCTTTAGCGATCGCCAACGTCAACGTCGCTTACTACAGGTGCTCAGCCCTGCCCAAATTCACCTGGGGGTAGAGCAAGGGAAAGTAGAGTCTGGCGGCAGCCGTGCTGGGAATTTTGTTTGCGGCGGCGATCGTTCCCAATCTCCCGCCGCAGATAACCTTGAACTCCTAACAGATCACCTCTCGGCGGTCGGGTGCATTGAGGTTGTTATGCCGCGTTTCTTGCCGATATGATTGCGATCACCCAATGCTCAATCACACTATGGTATGAAAATTCGCCTTGCACCTCGATAGCTATCAATATTAAGCACAATCTTAATCAAACTTTCAACACACCGACCCCGATATTCGGAATCATTTAGAAGTCGATCAGCATTGCCAACGGTAATTACGGGCAACGCTGCTGAAGTATTTTCTTCACGCATGATCTGCTCCAGCGAGTCTTTCCCTTTCATGCTGCGATTGGCGGTAAACAAAATCATCTGATTCTCCTGAGCTAGTCGCCAAACAACCCTGTCATCACTGTCGGTAGACAAATCCAGTTCCGCAAATGTGACAAACCGAATCGGGACGATATCAAGCTAGCCTTCGCTCGCTATCGCTCCAAAGAAAACCAACGCATGACCTTTGAGATTGTGATCGATCAAAAAAATCACACTATCGACTCGCGCTTTGCCTTAGCCGCCCAAAGCTTTTCCCAAGCAGCCTCAGTTCCGGGCTTGGGTAGTTTTGCTGCACTTCGAGCAACTCGCTCACGATTTTGCTCCTCGTAGTATTGTCGGAGTTCTTCAGCCTCTTTAAGAACTTGCTGGTACTCCGCTTCCACCTCTGAGCGATGAGCCTCAATATAAGCCAGAGCAGTATTAATTTGCTCTTCCGTCAGATCAAATAACCCTTGAATAAACCTGGGCGGATAGTGAGCCATCACATAGTCCATTACATCGTAGAGGGTGATGCGTGTGCCTGCAATGGTTAGTCCTCGTTCTGTCCGAACAATTGCGCTTCTCTCATGAGATGCTGAAAACATATCGATCTCTTCTAGAATATGCCTTCATATTACCTCACAAAAGAAAGAGGGATGAGTCATTCCCATCCCGCTACTGTAATCAGTGAAAGTATTTCTTGAGCCTTGCTACTAACCAACCGAGTTAACAGATTGCTGCTTACACAATCCTCTTGTCTCTTAATTTGACCTGGAATCGTAACTAGATCAATTAGCATCATGATGCCAACATGCAAGGGCAGGTATACAAGCTGCTACTGATGCAAAAGAATGGCAAAGACGTGGACAATATCGCCTCCTGACACAAGAATTTTGGGTAAGCCTTCAACCACCCCATTGTCCTACGCAGGCTTCTTTAAAATCTTCCTTCTGGCACAGCTTGTCGGTATTGTCAGTAATGTGCCCGGAGGTCTAGGCGTATTTGAAACAGTCATGCTGGTTCTGATTTCTCCACCCGTTGCAGCCAATGACCTATTTGGTGCGCTTCTTGCTTATCGTGGGGTTTACTATTTTTTACCGCTTATCATCGCTCTGCTCCTTTTGGGCAGATATGAATTACAACAGCGATTCATCCCCAACCCCCCCAATTCACCATAGCATCCTCCAATCTGGAGTTGGTAGTGCTCTAAAGGTAATGATTTTTAGGTAAGGATGTGCCGCGCGGAGCACAGCACATCCTTAATTGTTTAGGACTACTCTGGAGTTTATCTCTTGACGTTAAACCTACCTTAACTGCCAGAAACTCTGCCTTGGAGGGTGAGTTTGGGGCTGACGATGGGCGATCGCCCATCGTCAGCCCGGTGGCACACTTTGCATTGTGCCCATCCACTCACAACATCGCGGCAGACTTTTAGGGTTTTATGTTTAATTACGCTCACCTACTTACTAGCGCGAGACAAAGAGATTCAAGACCCAACGATTTTAGAGCAGCTTTTATGACTAGCTTCTGACTTTCATAAAACTTACGCAGTTAGATGATGTTGCGGGTACGAAGCACCCGCAACATCATCTAACTTTCTTGGTTTTTCGTTTAGTGTGCGTAAGTCCTAAGTTGGAAGAGTCTGAGTGGGTGAAAACCGCCCATAGAATTGTGCTAGTGGGCGTAAAGGGTCAAAAAAATTGTGATACAAGTGATAAAGGTTTACTTTCTCAGGTTTTTTAACGAATATCTTGCAGAGAAGTAGGTGGGCTTAGGCAAATATAAGATCCTAAAACCCTGCGCCGCCCGCTGTGCGGGCGGCGCAGGGTTTTAGGATTTGGTTTTTATTTAGGTTGAACTATTATAGGACTCACGCACCTGATCCAAAAAGCCAAGAAAGTTGAGTGAATTTGCAGGCGCAGTTCAGAAAATCTAACTTGCAACAAATCTAGTTTATTATTGGTCGATTAACAGTGGTTGCGAACGCACCTACAAACACCTCTGAATCAGGTGTCAGCCCGTGCAATTCAAGGCAATTTGATACACCCTCAAACAACTCAATTAACGTCATTGCGTTGCAACATTAGAAAATAAATGGCCATTAATGATCTCGACAAACTAGCAGCGCTGCTTCGACAAGAGCGGGATGCCCTACTCGCCATATGGCGTCAGCAAGTTAGAGAACTGCCTTCTGCCCAACAGCTCGACACACCTACAATAAATGATCATATTCCTGGGTTAATTGATGAGTTAGCCACCGCTCTTCAATTCAATCTGGAGGAAACAATTCCTGAAGTACTCGTAGAAGGCACTCCGCCTGCCCATGGATTACAGCGAGTTCAAGACGGATTTAATATTGAAGAAGTTGTAGCAGAGTACAACATCCTACGCGGCTGCATTCACGACTTTGCCAATAGTCAAGGGATAACCCTGCAAGGAAAACCTTTTCACATCTTGAACCGATGCCTAGACGGGGCAATTGGAGGGGCTGTGAAAACCTACACTGCTCAACAAGCGCTAAATGTGCAACAGCGTCGGGAAGAGTATCTGGCCTTTGTGGCGCATGATCTGCGTACTCCCTTGAGCGCGATCGCCCTGGCAGCAAGGGTATTAGAAATGAAGCTCGCTCCCCAACCTCTTAGTGCCGAAACAAGTCACATCTTAAGAATATTGCACCGTAACGTGCAGCACTTAGATGAACTGGTTGGCAAGGTAATTAAAGAAAACACAAATCTGATTGAAGAAAACGGTATTAAATTGGAACGTCGAGAGTTTGAACTATGGCCGCTAGTCGAGAGTTTGGTGCATGATCTTCATCCCGTTGCCAGCCCTAGGGGCACACAGTTGATCAATCAAGTACCCGATAATTTAGTCATTTATGCCGATGCCAGCTTATTCAGACGAGTTTTGCAAAACTTAATTGCTAATGCCATCGACTATACGCCTAACGGAAAAATTGTCATTGCAGCCCGCCCTACAGACAACAACGGTGCAGTAGAGTGTTGGGTTAGCGACAATGGTGCAGGCATTCCAGCAGATCGACTAGAAAAAGTGTTTGATAAATCCGAGACTGACCCAACCAAAGAAGATGGCCTAGGGCTAGGACTGGCGATCGTCAAGACCTTTATGGAAGCTCACAACGGTACAGTAACCGCTGAAAGTGAAGAAGGGGTTGGCTCAACTTTCTACCTAAAACTACCCCCTCAACACAACCCTTCCGCTGAGGCTGCTTCCATATAAATTAGAAACCGAGCATAATAAAATTGCCCTGGTGAATCTCGTCACAATGCTGCAAATTTCCCGTACTATCATCATTCCTGCTCACGAAATTGAACTAAGTGCCATTCGCTCCCAAGGTGCCGGTGGGCAAAACGTCAATAAAGTGGCGACCGCAATTCATTTGCGGTTTGACATTGAAGCATCGTCGCTGCCCGATGCTTATAAAGAGCGACTGCTCCAGCTCAGTGACCAGCGGATCACGAAAGAGGGCATCGTAGTCATTAAAGCTCAAGAGCATCGCAGTCAGGAACAGAATCGGGAGGAAGCGCTGAGTCGCCTCAAAAAACTCATCCAGAGCGTTATGGTCTTACCGAAACCGCGTAAACTCAGCAAGCCATCTCGTAGCGCCCAACGAAAACGTCTCGATCGCAAAACAAAACGAGGACAAATTAAATCGCTGCGTGGAAACGTGACCGATTAACCTACCGCTCGTTCTAAGTTCAAAGAAACCGACCTAATTTACCTGAGGCTCCAACCACTCTAGCCATTGCACCAGTTCTATATCATTAAGAAGTGCCAGACTAGCTTTGCCAAAGTGCAGCCAAATGCGATCGCCCACCTGCTGAGAACTCCAGCCCAATCGACACAAATGTTTGGCGATCGCCTCCACCACCTCTCGATAGTCTTGTCCACTCGTAATCACCTTTGATGGCTCTGGCAAAGTAACCAGTGGTTGCGGTGTTTTGCAATCCGATTGTACAAAAGCATGAGCCTCAGACTGCAAGATCGGATCACCTGACTGCAAATATCGGCTTACCCGTTCCACAAAATTAAATTCACGCCCCACCTGTGGAAAATTATTACTGCCTTGATTAATAAAAGCCTGTTGGCGATCGCTCAAACCATTGTCCTCTAAGTGATTACTGGCAACAGCTACCAATAAGCTTTGATGATTTAGTGGGTTAGTTGCGTTCAAGCAATCTAACCCACTAATCATTTTAAAAGGCAAATTAGAAGGCAAAGGAGCAAGAAGATTTTCTGCACCAGGTTCAAGTTTGTCTACCTGTTTGGATGTCTCTACTGGTATTGATTCGACAGAAATTAGATCATAATTACTGGTTAGGTAATTCGGGTGCCAAAGATCACGATGACGGTATAGCGTAGCCCCGCCTATACCTTGAGCAGTCAGGGCGTGGAAGCGAGCCGTTGGAGCGACTGGAAGCGTATTTGTTGTTAATAAAGATGCGATCGCCTGTCGAATTCGCTCACGCGCAGATGTTTGCTGCTGTTGATTGTGTGTTAACGAAGACGCAGAGTTAACACTGTTATTAATGCAATTAATATCAATAGACTTAGAAAACCCGTAGGGAAAATAAGCGCTATTTTCAATACAGCGTGCCCACTCCTCAGCCCGTAGCTCAATCTCACTTTGATGACGACACCATTGAAAATAGCCAGGTAGCGTTTTAGCAACTGCCACAATATCTCTAACCAAGGCTCGACCCTGCAATGGTTCACTGGCATAGAGAACATGGGCAAATATATAAGAACGCATTGTAATTCGTCCTAATAACCGATTCGTTTGCCCAGATCCTGTCCAGCCTCGCTCAATCTCGGCATTCAAATCATTGAGAAATTTTTCAGCCTGTTTAGAGATACGAGTTTGTTTGCGCCTGCCTTGATCTACTAACTGGCTAACAGCAGCTTCGTCTACTTGATTACGAGCCGCCACAAACGTCCAGCGACGAACAAACTCAGCCTGAGTGGTGTGAGTCAATTCCCACTCTTTAGACAACAGATAAGATCCAGGCTCTTGAAGTGGTAACCGATGGGCAGCATAAAGGTTAGGTGTCCCATCAGACACGTAAAGCTTGGGGTTAGGAAAAATTTCCAGTTGACCTGGAGCAACTTGGAAACCACCCTTTACCAAGGCTGTATGAACTGCAAACGCAATATTCCAGGTTTTTTGAATCGTGTCAAAAGGAATGTAGAGGTGAACTCCACCTGAATAAGAACTAGTGCAGGCTAAGTAGTCCACCAGTCCTAACGGTTCCAACGCGTCTAGCAATCGAGCAATGCCAAGGCGATCGCGGTGGGGATGGTACACACTCTTAGCATCAATATCAATTACCAAATACCGCGTCTGCGCGCCAAAGCGAACACCGTATAGATGTTTACCCTGCTGAAGTAGGCGATCGCTCAACGGATGACGAGTCTCAGTTTGCCAGTTGGCGCGTTCTCCTGGCGCGGGGCGCTCAGCCCAAATATAGTCATAGCGATGGGGAAATAGCCCTAGAAACTGATCACCCAATTCCTCTACATAGTGGAATGGTTGATGTTGATGCGGAGAGAGCAAAACGGTCATCGTTGCTTCCCCCAGTAAACTTGACTACACCGACACAAGTAAGGAGTCTGACCCTGCACTATCGCAGAGCCACAGAAATTGCTAGAATTTTTGTGCATAAGGTTCTGTTGTTCAGTCAAATGAGCGCAGCAGTACTAAACGATGCAAATCGACATAAATCCCTTTGACTGACTTTGGCGAGGAAGCAAGGGGATTTTTTTCAGAGAAATTTTTCAGCGTTGTTCAAGATTACCCATAGGCAAAACGTAGATAAAGACGGATTTCTGGGAATTTACCTGATCGAGAGGTTAGCACTTAAAAAAAATGATCTCAATAGGTCAAAAGTCTCTGTACGCGGGAGTTATAGGCATCTTCTACGCCGGAGTTACAGGCCAAAACAATACGCCGGAGTTACAGGCATTTTGCCGTCTCATACGCGGGCGTTACAGGCCAAAAGTATACGCCGGAGTTACGGGCAAGCTTAAGTAAAATGCTTCCAATCATGACCCCGTAGCAAGAAGACCTGAGATCTATACGTGGGAGTTATAGGCTAGAGCTATACGCCGGAGTTACAGGCAAGTTTCATTCCTGTACGCCGGAGTTACAGGTCAAAACAATACGCCGGAGTTACAGGCAAATCGTCTGAAATCATACGCCGGAGTTACAGGCAAATCGTCTGAAATCATACGCCGGAGTTACAGGGTGGAATGATATATCTGGCGTTAAAACCGTTATCCTTCTGATAGCACGCTAGGGATAGACAGAACCTAACGCTGGAATATTGCTGCTTCCTGAATGTGTTCCTCAAATAATGATTGATACAATGGCACACAGCACCGCCAAGAGCAAAGCACCTCCTGTGACTCAACCCGACCCCAATCATTTTCCTGTTGATGGACAACTTCTGATGGTAATGCCCCGTGCCGGAGCATCCGTCAAAAATCCAGATGCCCAGTTACCTATTCTTCGCTCTGACGAAGATGGATACTACCTAGAAATGCGGGTTGAGGCTGATGGTAAAGAAACCAGCGAAGTTGCGATTACTCGGCGCGTTCCGTTAGATGACCTATCGGCAGAAGAATGGGAAGAGCTGAAAGCTCAATACGCCAAGCTAGACCTAGAGTCTTGTATAGACCAAGGAATTAGTAAAGGCTTAGAGAAAATTCAAGATCGGCGGATTCAGCGGCTATTTATGGCGCTGCTGACCTTTTTAAATCCCCGTCAGGTTTCTATCGTTTTGTACCTTTACAAACAAGCTGCCCAACAGGGAACAGGACCACTCGTCTCCTTTCGCTCCAATGACCTACTCGAAAGCCTCGGCTACACCCGCACCAAAGACGGCGGCTTTGCCTCTAAGCTGCGATCGCAACTTAACCGTGATTTGGTTGCCCTGCATCGCACAGAACTCGTGTTGGCACAGTCGCTACGCAAAGGCAACAGCATGGGAGCCAAGGTAATCATTAAAAGCGTGCTGCGAATCAAAGATTTTGAAATTGACAACGTGCCGCGCGACTTTGACTTAGCCAAAGCCGCAGACTACACCTATGAACTAGCAGATGCCTACACCGTCTCTCTAGAGTTTTTTGAAGGCCCCAGCCGCACGGGTGATTATGTCTTGTTTGCCAGCGATCTAGACCTTACCCAAAAACTTGGCAGCAATGCCAAGAGCGACTACAAAACCAAACTTCTGATCTATTTGGCCAGCCGCATGAAATGGGACACCCTACAGGAAGGGCAATACCTAGTGATCTCCAAACAATATTTGTTCAAAAACCTGGATCTACTGGGTAGCAACTCATCTCGCAATAACCAAATCTTTTGGCGCACCGTTGATGAGCTAAAGCAAGAGGGTTATATTTTGGGTGCCCAAGAGTTACCTGGCAAAAAGAAGGTGACAAATATTCAGTTTCAAATTAATTCTGAGAAGCTTTACTCTCATTAAGTAGGTGGGCGTAATTAAACATAAAACCCTAAAAGTCTGCGCCGCCCGCACAGACTTTTAGAATCTTGTTTTTATTTAGGTTGAACTGCTTAGTAGAGACAATTAGAGGCGATCGCACAGAGTTTATAGGTAGGACTGCTGACTTACAACGTTCTTTTCACGTGTTTTCTTATGTAAATTAATTCAGTATTTTCAAGGCAAAAGCTTACATAAGAAAGTTGTACTCATGTCTGTTGGATGTTTGGTAGTGGTCTTCAGTGTGTACCTTGGAGTTGGGAATTTATTTGAAGGGCTAATTTTTGTACATGCCATGTACAAAAATTAGCCCTTCATTCTGCTTTCTAATCCGCCTCTAAGCTACTGGAAAGTTACTGATGAGACAATGCGTTAAAGCGCTCAGTGAGATGATACGTGTCCTGGAAAGCTTTGCAGTACCGCCTTTGTTGGCAGAGTCTATGTCTCACATTAATGGGGAAAGAAGATGAATATAACTAGGATATTCAATAGCTCTAGTTTTTTTCAGCCAGTGGTAGATGGAGAGCCTGTTCGCTCTGTCGTTACAGAATCTCAGGATGCAGTTGTTGTTGCTTGGTACATCAATCCAGGACAAGAAATTTCCCCGCACATTCATCCTTGTGGGCAAGATACCTGGATTATTTTAACCGGAACAGGAGATTACTATCTTGATCAGGCAAGCACCACGAAGCCAATCGGCGCTGGAGACATAGTTATTGCCCATCCTGAATGTGTACATGGAGTAGTCAACAACAGCGATGCGCCGCTAGTTTTCATCTCAGTTGTGTCACCTCTGGATGCAGGGTATCAACTTGTTTCGTTGGAAGATGCTATGAGCAGACAGGCGTAATTCACGACATGATCCTGCGCTATCTGCGCCGATTATGAGGTACTGAAAAGGACATTTTAGATCTATAAGATAGTTATGAAAGGGTTGACTCAATATCTTTATCAAATCAAATTGGATAAGGCAGCTCTCTGGTGCTATCTCATTTGGTACCTCGTCATGCTCTATTTTTACTTTGATCCATCGCTAAAGATTTGGATTAACTCGGTGGGCATCAGTGTTGTAATTGGTACGGGGTTGCTGTTAAGTGTTTCCTCTAATAACGTTGAGAAAAGAGATTATTGGCAAATCTTTAGGCTGTATCTCATGCCATTTTGTGTTTCCAGCTTCTCTGCACTGATTAAAGACCAAGGATTTATCGTAGTTATATCACCCAAGATAGAAGAAAATCTGATTGCAGTATTATGCTGTGTTGTGTTTTTAGGGATTGTTCTAACAGTCAAATTAACTAAAAATAAAATTGCTTAATTACGCGGTGTTTTGATAAGTGGTTCAACCTAAATAAAAAGCAAGATTCTACAAGTCTGCGCCGCCCACTGCGCGGGCGGCGCAGACTTGTAGGGTTTTATATTCAATTACGACCTCCTACGTGGCCTGCATCAAGATAGTGCGATCGCGCTGATATTAGACCAACTCCGACGTTAGTGGCTCGTGCATGGTTTCATCATCACTAAATCCAGTTTGTAAACGATCGCCACATCCATTTCAGGTTAATTCTGCTAAGTGGACTTACTATAAAAGACAAAATTGGTACTTTTTTAAGTCCACCTAGTTGTGCGGCGATTGTTGGCGTAATTTTTTAGAGATTTGGAAAGAACACCTATGACTCATGCAGAATCTACCGACACAGCGTTTTTGCAGACCCAACGCACGCAGATTAAACGCTTGCCCCAGCGCGGAAATTACGATCGCCAGACTATTTACGACATTCTAGATGAGGGGTTGATTTGCCAAGTTGGGTTTGTTGTCGATGGGCAGCCCTTTGTCATTCCTACAGCATACGGACGAGTGGGCGATCGCCTCTACATTCATGGTTCTCCTGCCAGCCGAATGCTTCGCACCCTCAAAGAAGGCGTAGAGGTTTGTGTCACCGTGACGCTGCTCGATGGGCTGGTACTCGCTCGTTCGGCCTTTCACCACTCAATGAATTACCGTTCGGTTGTGGTATTGGGTCGGGCAACTTTGGTAGAGGGCAGTCAGGAAAAACTGGAGGCACTGAAAGCCTTTACAGAGCATGTGATGCGCGATCGCTGGGCAGAGGTGCGCCCACCAAATCGACAAGAGCTTGCAGGAACGATGGTGTTGGCATTGCCTCTGACGGAAGCGTCAGCCAAGATGCGATCGGGTGCTCCGGTGGATGATGAAGCAGACTATGCGTTGCCCATTTGGGCTGGAGAATTGCCCCTGAGACTGACGGCCTCAGAGCCAGTTGCCGATCCACGCTTGGCCGCAGAGATTGAGTTGCCTGCTCATGTTAAAACCTACTGCCGCAGTGAGAATGTTTGACGTAAATCGGGCGATCGCCCTCCATAGTAAGTAGCTCAACCTACATAAAAACCAGATCCTAAAACCCTGCGCCGCCCGCACAGCGGGCGGCGCAGGGTTTTAGGATCTTATAGCCATAGTCATAAAGCTTAGGACATGCCAGCGTCATTCCCGCGCAGGTGGGAATCCACCCCCGCACCTATCGAGCAGATGGATTCCCGCCTGCGCGGGAATGACAGGGAGGCG
>JBBQFG010000033.1:0-29199 GCA_038321765.1 Elainellales cyanobacterium | reverse complement strand
TCGCGGACTGGCTGAACCCGCCCCTACGGGCGGTTGGGTTGGTTGGGGGACTGGGCGATCGCCAATCAAATTGGGGATTAGCTTTGCTTTTTCTTCTTTTTCTTATTGCCTTCAGCAGCGTTGGCAGACCCTTTCCCAAATCCTTGCGCGGGTTTGAGTGCAGACTGCTGCGGCACGTTCAAAAAGTCATCACTAAACCTGGACTCAGGAGCAAACCTGTCAGACCAATCTGGAGCTAGGCCACCAAAGCCATTCTCAAAGTTAGGATTGGCAATTAGCCGCGCCGCTTGCATGTTTTTAAAAAGCTGATGCTGAAGATCGGCGGGTGCAAAATCAGACGCTTGTTTGAGTCCCAATTCTATTTGAACGGTGGCCCAGGTACCCGGTATCGAGTCATCGATTTTTTTAGCGACATACACTTGCTCAATCAGCTCAATGGCCTCAACCCCATTTAGGTCTAGCAATGCCGCCACCAACATCCCGTTTAACACCGCCGGGTTGTCGTTGTACGCTTCAAGCTGCTGGATCAAAACCGCAAGACAGGCATCTCGATGCTCTGGCTCCTGTTCACCGATCTTGGCCACGCCCTCTGAGATGGAAGATCGTGCCCATTCACTCAGCGATTGGCTTGCCAGCGACTCGGCTAAGACTGGCAAGGCATCAATCCCCATTAACTGAAATACGGATGGGGTTTCAGAATTGAGCCAATCGTCATCTTCATAGTGATCCCATTGGGATAGGAGGGGTGCGATCGCCTCTACTGCCTTTAATTGCCCCAAGGCTCGCCATGCATGAATCACACTCCATGGCTCCGCCTCTTTCTCGCTCTCCCAAAGTTCTCCATCGCTCATCATGCGAATCAACTCAGGAATATCTGCTTCTGTTAGCCCAAACTTTTTACGATAATCTGGCCAACCCTCGGTTTTTGTGATCTGACATTCTCCGATCGTTAGCAGCTTAGAAACCGGGGGCTGATACGTTGCACTGTTGTGTTGCTCAGACATGATGCAAGAACCCCAAAATCATTGTCTTAGCCTAAAGCATTTACAGCTAATTTTTACAAGATCCTCTGCGGCACATCCGAGATACTATGCCGGGGTGCTATGAATTGCCGTACCTGCAATGCTGAGGTCAAAAATGGGCTGACCCGTCACGCATTGCCAATGGCAGGTGTAGAGATCGGGCGTTTGAATGCCGAGGCTGGCGATCGCCGCTTCGCCTGGAAAGGGTAACAGCCGATCAAACCAAATGCGATCGTCCTGCAAGCCGAACTGTAGCAGGTAAACCGCTGGCGGAGCTTGCAGCAGGGTCAACAGTTGAATGCCCAATTTGTAGAGGGGTTGGCGCTGGCGATCGCTAAGGTGCAGGGGTTGAATAAAGCTAGAAACGGTCGCGGGTGAGGCTAGCTGAGGAGCGATCGCTTCGGCATAGAGCGGACCTTTGGCCGTGAGCACAATGGGAAGCCAGTAGTAACCATCACCGATGGCAATCTGAAAATGATTGGCAACATGCTGGCGTAGTTGAGATACATCGCGACAGGCGCGGTAAATTGCCGCAGCGGGAAACTCTAGCGAGTCTGGCAAGTTGATGGTGAGGGGAAGGGCGATCGCAGTTGTCGCGCCTGGTCTGGTTGCTGCCCAGGCAGTAGCAGTGGCAACCTGCACGGTGTCGGGGGCTGTCGGGGAAGGATGAGTGGCGATCGCATCCTTTAAAGCAGCCACCATAACGCTCTGCGTCGAAGTCGAGTCAGATTCTAGCGACTCAGGCCACCCATCTACCAAAATCCAAACGTCAGCCACGCCGCTTTTACCCCAGCTAAATTGATCCGCCTCGCCCCAATATTGCATGAAGGGTTCGGCAAAGTTGCACATCGCGTTGAATTGTTGCCCAACTAAGCTGGGCAACAATTCACGTAATGAGATCTATTCTAGACACCAAAGCTAGCAACCGATACGGGCTGTCCAGCGCGGGGAAAGCTGGGTAGGTCGATTTGGGTAACTTTGCGAGTGCGAACGGCCAGCCGATAGCTGACGCTTTGCAGCTCTGCATGGAGCCGCTGATTTTCGGCCTGAATCATCGCCACTTTTTCTTTAATTGGCAGCAGGCGCTCGTTGTATTTTTGGTGGTAAACCTGAGGCAGCTCTTGCACCACTTGTTCTAGCATTTGAGAGCGATCGCTCAACTCCTGCATCGACTGGCGCATTTGGTAAATTTCTGTATCTTTTGACGAAATCTGCTCTTGGTAAAAGTTCACCTGCTGCTCAACGCCTTGCAGTTGTTCACGCAGTACCCGCAGATCATTTAAGTTATGTTCCGACAATTCGGCGCTCGGTGCCGTAGTAGAATTGCCCTTCACCAGGCGAAACAGCTCTTGAGACAACTGTTGCACCAGTTGATCTCGCATTTGTAACTCGTCTCGCAGATGAGCGACTTCTGCTTGGAGTTCCGATACAGTCATAAGTTGAGTCACGATACAACTCCAATTGGCTCAGTAATGGTTTGAATGTTCTGTTTCCAGCGGCGAGCCGGGGAGGCACGGCGGATATCGCGCCAAATTGCCGTTGCCGCTAATGTACCATCTGCAACGGCGATTGAAACCTGATTTAGCCCATCCTTTAAGTCTCCCAACGCAAAAATGCGCGGATGGGACGTGCGACACATGGGATCTGTCACCAAGTTTTTCCCGTTTTGCTCTAAGTCGATGCCCTGTAAATACTCGTTGTGATAGTGAGAACCCATGGCAACTAGACCAGTTTCCAACGTTACCGTTGAGCCGTCTGCTAGTTCCACACCGCTCATCTCGTGATTATGTCCCAAAAATTGCTGAATGGGTAGCTCTACCAAAGGATAACCGTGTTCTTTTAATTTATGCCGCATTTCTGAGCCAACGGCACATAATCCCTGCGTAAAAACTGTAATGTAGGGCGTAAACCAGTTGAGGACGAACGCTGTGTTGATGGCTGCCTCAGAATCGACAAACAGACCGCACTGTTTATCGGCAATTTCATAGCCATCGCAGATCATGCACACATGCAGGTTGTAGCCCGCATAGTCGTAGACGTTCTGCATGTGGTCTAAGTGCGGCAGATGATCGATAATGCCGCTGGCTGCAATCACATATTTGGAGCGCAATACGGGGTAGTCGCTGTCGATTTTGCCGACTTTGACCCGCACGGCAAAGGTGTCACCCTCATCCGTGACGGTTTCAACAAAGCCACGCAAACTGTCTGCCCCAAGGGAAAGAGCGTGTTCATTGCCCTGGTGCAGCAAATCGCGTCCGGGGGTAGTGGGAGGCAATCCCAGGTAGTTTCGCAAATCTTGCATCCAGAAGGAGCGTCCTCGCCCTTTTTCGATCACCAGGCAAGATAATTTGTACCGCTGGAGATAAATTGCAGCAGACAGCCCTCCTGCTCCCCCGCCCACAATGATGACATCGTAAACATGGTCAAGCCGTTCGTGGAGGGTTTTTCTAGAGAGCTTCATGGAGATAAATAGAGGTGGGCGATCGCCGAAACTACTGCTACAAGTATAGTTGTCAGGCTAGACAAAGTAAGTAGGTGGGCTTAATTAAAATAAAATTCTAAAACCCTGCGCCGCCCACACAGCGGGCGGCGCAGGGTTTTAGAATTTGGTTTTTATTTAGGTTGAACTACTTAATAGAACGAGTCCCTGCTACTTTCTAAAACTTGTAACTATGACTTACGCACCTCACACAAAAAACAAGAAAGTTGAATGAATTTGCGAGCGCTGAGCGCCCGCAAATTCATTCAACTGCGTAAGTCCTATTAACCTCTCCTATTGGCCTCTAAATACACAAACAATAAGAATATTTGTCAAGAGTCGCTTGAGGCTTACCAACCTGATAGGCTAGATAGCTGTGATTCGGTTCTAACGGGGAACAGCCGTTGGAGGAAACAGGGAAAGAGCAGTGTAAATCTGCCGCTGTCCCGCAACTGTAATTGAGGTAATCAGGATAAGGCGCAACCTTAATTCCCCTCAAGAGCCAGGATGCCTGCCGTTCGCAACGCGTCTCTTTGGAGTCGCTCTCTACCATGGTCTGATCTGCGAGGTACAGGATGAGGACGCGAAATTGGAAGTGGGGCAGCCTGGGATTGATGGCTGTCCTGAGTTGTTATATTGTTTTGGGTTCGGCAACGCCAGCGGTGGCGATGCATATTTCAGAGGGCTTTTTACCGATCCAGTGGGCGGCGTTTTGGTGGGCGATTTCGTTACCGTTTTTTGGGGTTGGGCTGCGATCGCTCATTCGCATTACCAACCAACATCCCGAATTGAAGCTGCTGCTGGCGCTATCGGGGGCGTTTACCTTTGTGCTATCGGCGCTCAAAATTCCATCGGTGACGGGAAGCTGCTCTCACCCTACGGGCACTGGACTGGGCGCAATCTTATTTGGCCCGTCGGTGATGACGGTTTTGGGCGGGCTGGTGCTGCTGTTTCAGGCGGTGTTGTTGGCGCATGGTGGGCTAACGACGCTGGGAGCCAACCTGTTTTCGATGGCGATCGCCGGACCATTCGTAGCCTATTTTGTATACCAACTGCTGCTAAAAACCGGACGGCAACGGCTGGCTATTTTTGGAGCAGCAGCGCTGGCCGATCTGCTGACTTATGTAGTGACGTCGTTTCAGTTGGCCTTAGCCTTCCCGGCGGCGAGTGGGGGGATTATGGCATCGTTTCTTAAATTTGCTGGCATTTTTGCCATCACTCAGGTGCCCCTGGCAATTACAGAAGGGTTGCTCACGGTGCTGGTGTGGAATTGGCTGCAATCGTACGGACAGCCAGAGTTGGAGACCCTCAAGCTACTGAAACAGGAGTCCTAAGCCATGTCGAAACCCTCAATGCCAACCCCCGCCACATCGCCACAGCCCACTCAGCCGCAATCAACTCATCAACAAAACTGGCTGCTGGTGATCGCCGTCATTGCGTTGGCGGTTTTCCCGTTAGTCTTTGTACGTGGAGAGTACGGCGGGGCAGATGGTCAAGCGCAAGACGCGATTACCGAGATTCAACCGAGCTATCAGCCCTGGGCTAGTCACCTATTTAAGCCTGCCAGCAAGGAAATTGAAAGCCTGCTGTTTGCCTCGCAGGCGGCACTGGGCGCTGGAGTAATCGGCTATGTGATTGGTTTGTATAAGGGGCGATCGCAGGCCGTGATTCAGCAGGCCGTAATTCAGCCGTCCCAGCCCCAGCCATCCCGCGATCGCCCACCAGAATGAGCCACCAGATCGACAGTCTGGCCTACACCAACCGCCTGCGTTGGCTGCCGCCAGACCAGAAGGTATCCTTTGCGATCGCCCTCTTGCTGCTGTCGCTGCTTGCCCCGCCGCTGGTACAAGGGCTAATTAGCCTCTGGTTGGTAGTCTGGATTGTGGTGTACGCCGGGATTCCAGCCATGCTTTATTTACGGCTGTTGATCTTGCCAATGGGCTTCTGGCTCACAAGCCTACCTGCTTTTGTAGTCAGTGGAATTGCCCTAAATCAACAGCAGGCGATGCAGTGGGATGTTTGGCAGGGCTGGGGCATAGGGGCAGGTGATGTGTATTGGTATATCAGCCAAACCGGATTGCATCAGGCGGGGTTGCTGTTTGCCCGTGCCCTAGCCTCCACAAGCTGTATGTACTTCATGTTGTTGACCACGCCGTTTACAGAAGTGTTGCAACTTCTCAGAGCGCTGCACTGTCCGCCCCTGCTGACTGAACTGTTGCTGCTGATGTATCGCTTTATTTTTAGCCTGATGGCGATCGCCGATGAGCTGTGGATCGCGCAAAATTCTCGCTGTGGCTATCGCACCTGGCAACGCGGTATGCAGAGTTTAGGAATTCTGATTGGACAATTGCTCCAGCGAACCTTTGAGAACTATCGGCAAGTTTCGTTGAGTTTAGCGTCACGAGGGTTTGACGGCACCCTGCGGGTCTGGCAGGCGCGCCCTCACAAATCGTCGCGACGCTATACTCTTGAGGCGGTGGCTGGCTGCACGCTCCTAGCCACCCTTAGCCTGATCTGGCACTAGAAAGCACACACCCAGCTAAGTAGTTCAATCTAAATAAAAACAAGATTCTAAAAGTCTGCGCCGCCCGCTGCGCGGACGGCGCAGACTTTTAGGGTTTTATGTTTAATTACGCCCACCTACTTATAGCGGTAGCCATGATCAATAGGACGCTTCCCTGTCATTCCCGCGCAGGCGGGAATCCATCTGCTCGATAGGTGCCAGCGTCATTCCCGCCTGCGCGGGAATGACGCTGGCATGTCCTAAGCTTTATGACTATGGCTATAACTGCATTTTTTTTGTAACCGAGTGGCAACGCCACACGGTTACAAAAAACTCCGGTTTTATTGACAAGATCCTACTGCTCTCCCTGGTTGGCCATGTCCCAATGGATTCTCGAATTTGATCAGGTCATTTACGGCTATCCCTGTAGCCAACAGTCTGCGGTTCAAGGGTTAAGCCTCAAGGTGCCAATTGGTAAACGCTGTGCTCTCATCGGTCAAAATGGCTGTGGCAAAACCACGTGCTTTTTATTGGCGAATGGCTTGTATCAACCGCAGCGAGGCACGGTGCGCTGGCAGGGAAAACCACTGCACTACGATCGCCCCTTTCTCATGCAACTGCGTCAACAGGTGGGGCTAGTGTTTCAAAATCCAGAGCACCAGCTAGTAGCGTCAACTGTCGAAGAGGACATTTCGTACGGATTGCTCAATTTGAATGTGCCCACATCGGAAGTGGCTCGACGCGTGCAGCAGGCGATCGCCCACTTTGACTTAACTGAACTGGCGCATCAGCCCATCCATCACCTGAGCCTGGGGCAAAAAAAGCGCGTTTCGATCGCCGATGTCATGGTGCTCAATCCCAAGCTATTGCTGTTGGATGAACCCACCGCCTACCTCGACCCGCGCCACACCCGCCAACTGATTGAGCAACTCCAGCAGATTCATGCGGCTGGTACTACCATTTTGCTAGCCAGTCATGACTTAGACTTCGTCTACCGCTGGGCCGATTGGGTGTTTGTTATGGATCAAGGACAGCTTGTGCTAGAAGGTACCCCTCAAACCGTCTTCGCTCAACGAGAGGTGCTGGAAAACTTGCAGCTAGGGGTGCCTCTAGCCATTGAGCTAGTAGAGCAAATGCAGGCGATCGCAGCACAGCATACCCATACGCATCCTTTAACCCCAGAGCAGTGGCAGGAACATCTGTTACACCTGCGCCGATTGCCCTAGACTTAATGCCTCCCCCATTTATGACCCTCAAGTGTCCTCAATGTGTCCCTAAAGTTATGTGTCCCTAAAGTTACGTGTCCCTAAAGTTACGTGTCCCTAAAGTTACCAGCGCCGTGTTCTCTGCACCACATCCACCACACCTGCGCCTACGGTGAGAAAAATTAGCACCCAGACCACCCCGCCCGGTAAAAAAGTGAGCAAGCCAAATCCTCGGAGCACCCAAAATGTGATGGTGATCCCCAGCAGCAGAAAAAAGATGGTGGTGCTTAGCTTCATAAGTGGAATAGCCAGAGGCGCAAAGGTTCAAAGGTTTTTAGCCAATTTACGTGAGGTGCCACGTCGATACGATCCTGCCAAACAGAAGCGTTAACGATTACGAACGCCTGCCAGAATGCCAGAACCGATTGCTAATAAAACTAATGCCCAAATCGCTTCTTTAGGAATCTCCCGTAAGAAGCCAAACGCCTGCAACAAAAGTAGCCCTGCCATCATCACTAGCAAGATGCCAGTCGTATACAGAAAAATTGTGACGGCAAGGTTAGGAGATCGGCCCACAAGTGTTACTCCAGTAGTCATCAAGGGAATTAGAGCATTGACACACAGTCAACCCCTATTACAGCGCTTTGCGCTTGGATAAAACCAGACTTTTGATGAAAAGCCGCGCTCCGCGCGGCTTTTCATCAAAAGTCTGTACCTCATGCACTTGAAAAGTGCTGTAATCAACGTACAGATCAATCAAAAACCGTCGCAGACCCTATTTTGACACGGGACTTGCAACATAGGACTGTAACTCGCCCTCGGCTTAGCGCGGTTGAGCATCAGTAGGTCATCCGTAGGGTGTTGGCCATAGCCAGCGGTGCTAGAACAGGTACATTTTTGGATGCTGGACAGACTAAGTAGTTCAACCTAAGTAAAAGCAAAATTCTAAAAGTCTGCGCCGCCCGCTGCGCGGGCGGCGCAGACTTTTAGGGTTTTATGTTTAATTACGCCCACCTGCTTATCAGGCTACTTCAAATCTTCATAAACTCCTGCAAATTTTGAAGAAGTAAGGGTTAAAACACGTTACGTCGAGTATTTAGTAACCCAACGTGATTAGAATCTTCATGAGGAATCGAAAAACTAATCAGAAGTTTCCCTAGAATCTACCTTGTCGCTGATCGTTCAACTGTGCCATAGGTAGAGTGCTCCCTTTTATGTTCCGTAACCCTATTTATGTTCCGTAACCCTCTTATTCCATCTCCTCAGATTTCATCTCCTTAGAAAATACTCTTGGACAATCCTCCGCCTAACATTTCTGGGTAGTCCTAAATTGGTAAGGATTGTTTGATGGGCGGGCTTCGCCCATCAAACAATCCTTACATCAATACCACTACCTATTTCTAAGTAGAGCGCGCCCATTCTGAAACTTCAACCGTCACATTTTCTAGGTCACATCTTCACGATGAAGGGCGATCGCCATATCGAGCAGGTAGTAACAACATGATAAATTTCTTACCCATAGATCCGACAGATTCGGCCACTAACTGGGCTACCGTCGGATGGGATGTAAATCTATCTGATAATGAGGTGCAACAGCTCTTGAGTGGGGATATTTTACTGCATCCCAAACCCTGTTTGCATTGGGGAGGGGGGGTAACAGCGTGGATGTGTTTGCCTCTAAAACGAGAAATAGTGTGGTCACAGTTGACCAATTACCCTCGATGGGTAGAATACTTTCCCGATTTGATTCGTAGTGAAATGCTCGCCACGGCGGCGGGGAGCGTTAGCCCTAATCGGCGGCTGTATCAGGTTGCCCGCAAAAGCTTTCTCATGTTTTCGGCGCAGGTAGAGGTATACCTGCGGGTGTTTGAGTCGATTCGAGATACCACCGGGTATCAGATCCGGTTTTGTATGGAACAGGGCAGTTTTCGAGACTTTTCGGCAGACCTAAAGCTGCAAAATTGTGGGTCTGGAACGTTGCTAACCTATTCAGTTCAGGCGACGCCCGTTGTCCCAATGCCCGCTACTCTGATTCAAGAAGCTATTCGACTGGATTTACCGACGAATATGCAGCAAATGCGCCAAGTGTTGTGCGATCGCCCCAGTTAACCAGCCTCTCTAACGGGGAGCGTGCGTGCGTTTCGGCACAGAACAGTTCCAGCAAATTTCAAAGCATAGCTCTACTTTGTCTTTCAGATTTTTGTAGTCCTAGATTGGTAAGGATTGTTTGATGGGCGCGGCGAAGCCCGCCCATCAAACAATCCTTACATCAATACCACTACCCAGATTTTTAGTTGCATATTGCGTTATTTAGTTTCTTGCCGTCATCCTACATCGCTGGTGGAGTGAGTCGTGCAGGATTTTGAGCTTTCACAGTTCGTTAGAGTTGGCCGATACCTACCTTGACGACAGCCATTCTGCATCATATATACAGGTATACGATTAGTTAAATTTTTTAATTGATTGTTTTTTGGCCGTTGCCAATTTGTGGCTGCGTTGCTGATGCCTCTGTGTTCTTCCCTGTTGATTTCCCTGTTGTGTTCATCATCATGCAGAATTATTTTCGGCTACTTGTTGTGTTAGGGTTCATCAGTTTTAATCAGCTCGTGTCTACTCTGTTGATGTCTCCTGCACAAGCCGCAGAACCTTCGCCTGTGGACGTTCCGGCAGGCTCTGGGGTGGCTGATCCGGTTTCCCCAACTGGCGATCGCGAGAACAGCGGTGCAATAGAACGCCTGAGCCAGATGTTTTCACCGCAAATTCAAGCCACCATCAACGCCTGTCAAATGAGAGGAAAGGTCAATGTTGTGGCGGGAGCAACGCCTCAGGGCAACGTTATTTGTGGCGATGGCTCACCTGAAGCTACGGTGGCTTATACCACCTACATTGACACTGTGTCCGACATTTTGGTAGCCAGTAGTCTGGTCGGCTTTCGCGCTGTGTTGCAGGCAGATCCCCGTCTGACACCAGAGCTGTTAAGAACGGCATTCTCTAGTCCCGATGGGGTGCAACTGCTTCGCAACGCGATTCAACTTGCCATTGTTCAAAGCGACTTCCTACCGGTGTCCGCCACAGAATCGACGGCCATTCTGACCAACTCTGTTCTAGAACGGCTGAGAGCAAGTTTGCAAGACTTCAGTACGCTAGATACGCTACTGGGTACGCCTGCTCAATACAGTAGCGTGGTCAGTCAGTTTTGCCTCGCTCCTGGCATGACGGTCGAGCAAGCAAAAACTGCCGTCCCTGAGCTAACCTCCCTACAGCTCTACGCCATCTGCATTCAAGAATCGGGAGTGGCTAACGAATTGCTGCGTACAGGGCGATAGACAGAAGATCTCTTGCGCTAATCGTTTCCCGGCTTTCCTAGGAAACGATTAGCGTTCAAGCAACAGCACCTACACGAGAAGTCTAGAGTTGTGGTATTCGTACTTACCAATGACGATGGAATTGAGGCTCCTGGGCTTTGGGCATTGCAGGCGGCTCTTGAGCTAGCTCTAGGTGATGCAGGCGTAGTTGTAGCACCCCAAGCGCATCACTCAGGCTGTAGCCATCAGGTGACTAGCAACCGACCGATTCAGGTGGTACAGCGGGCAGCGGGGGAGTATGCGATCGCCGGAACGCCAGCCGACTGCACCCGGCTGGCGCTGCGCCACCTCTGCCCTGAGGCCACGTTTGTGCTGTCGGGGATCAACGCCGGAGGTAATTTGGGGGCTGACGTGTATGTATCGGGCACCGTAGCGGCTGTGCGGGAAGCGGCGCTGAATCGAGTCCCAGGAATTGCGTTCTCCCAGTTTATGCAGCGGGGGCGATCGCTCGATTGGGATACGGCCACCCGTCTAACGGCCAGAGTTCTGGATGCTTTGCTGGCGCTACCCTGCAAACCCGGTACTTTCTGGAATGTTAATTTGCCCCACTTACCACCCGATTCGCCTGATCCCGACCTGGTGTTTTGCGGGCTTTGCACTCAACCTCTGCCGAACGAATTTCGGATTGAGGGCGACTCCTATCTCTATAGCGGTGACTATCCCACCCGCGCCCGTGACTCTGGTGCTGATGTGGAGGTGTGCTTTGGGGGTAACATCGCCATCACCAAAATTCAGCTCTGGGATCTGTAATCTGTGATACGGTGAGTTCTATCGTTTTTGTAAAAGCTTCAGGCAGCGCGGCTCTTACAGAAACAACTGTGGCTTATTCCATTGGAGGATGTTTGAAAAGTGATTGGCTGTGATTTTGGGCACTGAGTGATCCCCCCTAGCCCCCCTACCCTTCGGGAAGCCGCTTCGCGTCTATAAAAAGGGAGGAACTGGATTCAAAGTCCCCCTTTTTAAGGGGGATGTAGGGGGATCGATACCGTTTTTATACCAGCGACGGGACTTTTAAAACATCCTCTAAGTAGATAGGCTTAATAAATATAAGATCCTAAAACCCTGCGCCGCCCGCTGCGCGGGCAGCGCAGGGTTTTAGGATTTGGTTTTTGTGTAGGTTGAACTACTTACCACGTAGTTTAAGACTACCAACTCCTGACCGAGCGGTGTGGTCGGCACCCTAGTGTGATGAACTGCCGACAGCAAGGGTTCACCGCAAAGATATACCTGTAGCCACTTTATTTAGGACATTTGTAATTTAGGACATTTTTAGTGGCGCGTTTTGCGCGCCACTAAAAATGTCCTTGTCCTAACCGCGCTGGCTATAGCTATATGTGGGGAACTAGACGAAGTAGTTGTTGACTGACAGAATCCCTGCTGTGGCATCCCCGCCGTTGAGGCTAATGCCAGTCACATTCACAATTAGGTCCCTCTTGGCGGAGAACTTGGCGTTGTTATCGTTGACCGCTAAGTATTGCTGCCTTCTCCAGGTAAAGATGACAGATTCATTACCCCTCAATGCCTGAGCACCTCTCTTTTTCTGGTGTTTGTCTGAATAGGCCGAGATAGCAGCGTCCTTGAGGGATTTAGCCTTTTCTGTTCCAGCGTTGAATAGCCCTCTAGGCAGATTGGGTGTCAGCAGATTGCTATCATAATCAAGCTGAACGCGATCGCCCTCGGCCACACTGAATCCAACAATGCGATCGGGTGCCGCTAAACGAGAATTTTTAAGCGCTGCTTGCTGAGTAGGCCCTTGATAAATAAACCGATCAGCTCCAGATCCGCCCTCAATTGTATCGCCGCCCAAGCCGCCATTGAGACTATCATTACCCGCCAGCCCCAAAAGAGAATCATTGCCGCCAACTCCGCTTAAGGTATCGTTGCCCAGCCCACCCGTGAGGGTGTCGGCGGTAGCAGTACCCGTAATAGACTGATCGGGCAATGGTAATAACGCGTCATTGTCAGCAATGGTAATGCTGGCCTGACTGTTGGTGCTCAAATCGTAAGCGGCTATATCAATCAGCGACAGAGTAACGGTTTCACTCCCTTCATCAATGGCATCGTCTACAGGGGTAATTGTGATATCTACAAAGGTTTGATTGGCATCAATCGTTGCTGTGCCGGTTAGGGTTGGGGTGTAATCGACACCGTTGGTAGCTTGCCCTGCACCCGTTGTAATCGTGTAAGTGATCGTCAGAGGTGTAGCAGCGGCAGTATTGCGCGAGATGCGGAAAACTCCTGGGTCAGCGCCCGTTTCGGCAGCGTTGGCATCGCTGGCGGCAATGGACACAACCGGCAATGGCAGTGCTGCGTCATTATCAGCAATGGTAATGCTGGCCTGACTGTTGGTGCTCAAATCGTAAGCGGCTGTGTCACTCAGCGACAGAGCAACGGTTTCACTCCCTTCATTGATGGCATCGTCTACAGGGGTAATTGTGACATCTACAAAGGTTTGGTTGGCATCAATCGTTGCTGTGCCGGTTAGGGTTGGGGTGTAATCGACACCGTTGGTAGCTTGCCCTGCACCCGTCGCAATCGTGTAAGTAATCGTCAGAGGTGTAGCAGCGGCAGTATCGCGCGAGATGCGGAAAACTCCTGGGTCAGCGCTCGTTTCGGCAGCGCTGGCATCGCTGGCGGCAATGGACACGATCGGCAATGGCAGTGCTGCGTCATTGTCGGTAATGGTTAGCGTTGTGGTGTCTTGAACTGCTAAAACGGCTCCATTTGTCGGAGCACTTAGGCTAAATACTGCGGTTTCATCGCCCTCTATTAAGGCATCCTCAGTAATGGCGATCGCGGCTGTAGCACTGGCCTGCCCATCGGCAAAGCTAACGGTGACGGGTGTGCCGCTATAATCGGTACCTGCAACCGCTGTTCCACCTGCGATCGCACCGACATTTACCGTAAATGCACCGTTGAGGCCGCCCGTTCGGGTGAGAGTTAGGTTAACAGAAGTGCCATCTTCGGCAACGGTATACGTAGCGGCACTAAACGACACAGCACCTACCGGAGAATTTGCCAGGGTTAATCCCGATACCGTTGTACCTGCACCGATCGCCCCCAGTAATGTGGCTGCGCCCGTACCCAAGTCAATCGAGTACAGTCCAGCACTGCCACCCACCGTTAGAGCAGCGATTCCCTTGCCAGCAGCGGCGGCATTGGTATTGGCCGACCGCACATTAGACGGAATATCGAAACCAGTAGCGGCACTAAAGTCGAGCAGAACGCCACCCAGAGTAATCGCTACCTGAGCGGTTTGCACTCCACTGTTGGGCGAGTTTTGAATGTAAAGGCTGTCGCTGGCTGCATCTAGGGTGTACTGCGTAGTAATACCAGTACCGGGTACCGCCGCAAAACTGCTGGTGTAGGCAGTAGCATCTACCGTAGTCGTAGCCCCACTGACTGACCCGTCTGGATTAGTCCCTATTCCGCTGCCCTCTGCACCTCCAAGATCCCCGTCAACCAAGGTGCCCGTAAACGGGTTAAAGCGGAAGTTGAAACCCGTGTTGGTTACTACCCGCAGGCGGTCAGTGACAGGGTTAAAATCTACGCCAAACCCTGTGCCAGTAATTGGCAAATCTGCTCCTCCAGCATCCACAAACCGCTGAAAGGGCAATCCTTGCACGGCAGATGCATTCCCGGTTTGGGGGTCAATTAGCACTATCCGCACGCCGCCTGTGCCGTCCGTAACTACCCCAAACAGTTGCCCAGTCGAGGGGCGGAAGTCAATGCCCACGACGGTTTCACCTACACCCAAGCCGCCAATGGCTTGGGTGGTCGTAGTGCCGGGGGTAGCGCTATTAAAACGGATTAGATTATTGGCTCCACCGAGGGCGATCGCGGGAACTCCCCCTGCAACAGGTTCGCTCTGAACGGCAAAGCCTTGAACGGGAAGTGTGCCAGTAGCACCAATTGTGTTGATCGCAGTCGCGACCCCTGTTGATAGTTCAATGCTGTAGAGCTGGGTAACACCTGCTACCGTCAGCGCTGCATAGGCTAACCCGGTGGCACCTGCGTTAGAGGTGGCCGCATTCACGCCAGCCGGAATGTCAAACCCGTTAACAGCGGTGAAATCTAACGGGCTACCGCCGAGGGTGACAACCACGGCTGCCGTTTGAGTGCCGCTGCTGGGTGTATTTTGGATGAAAAGGCGGTTGGTAGAGGCATCTAGAGTGTATTGGGTCGTGGCAGTAGAATTAGGAGCGTTATTGGTATAGGCCGCTGCATCAACGGTAGTGCTAGCGCCGGTGATGGCACCATCTGGAGTAACGCCGTTAGCCCCATTGTTGTCTCCATCTATCAACCCGCCCGTGTTGGGGTCAATGCGGAAGTTAAAGCCTGTATTTGTGACCACCCGAATGCGATCGACAAGGGGGTTAAAGTCAAACCCGAAACTGGTGCCTGTGATCGGTACAGGCGTGCCGCCATTGTTGAACTGCACAGGAGCAGTCGAAAGCGCGGTAGCGACTCCAGTTTGGGTGCTGATGGTGTATAGCCGAACTCCACCTGTCCCGTTTGTTGTCAACCCATAGAGCAACCCATTTTGAGGCCGGATGTCAATCCCTACCAGAGTTTCGCCAGTACCTAAACCCGTAATGGCGATCGCCGCGTTTGCTTGGTCAGGGTTAGTGGTATCGAAAGCAATTAAGCTGCTGTTGCTCAGGGCGTAAGCAGTCGCAAAGGTGCCTACATAGCTTTGCTGTAACGCTGGGGTGAATGCGATCGCCGCACTAATGCTACCCATCTGTCGATCTAGCGTCCAGTTGCCATTGCCGACAACGTGGCTAGCAGCGGCAATATTAGCGCCTGTCAGCCGATGAAGCGCCTTAACTAACCCCATGCCCGTTGCTGCTACTTGGCAACCATAGAGCAAAATATCTGCATACTCAGCGATCGCCCCCCGCCACTGTTTGAGTAAGTCGGTGTATTGCCCCAAGGTGGCCAAGTTAAACTGCGTATTGCCCAAATATAAACAGTCGGGGCTACCGTGGGCGACTAGGTGAACCTCTGCAACATTTTGACTGCGCTTGAGCACATCAGTAATTTGAACGATACCGTCGCGATCGCTGTCCAACACGACGACTTCGCTGTCTGGCTTAGCATGAGCCACCAACTGCGAATAATCACTAACTTGAGGATCAATAAAAACGTATGATTTTCTATTCATTACTGTTGTGCTTCCGTGGCTTTAACTAGAACGTTGAGCAACTGGGTTGCTGCTCCGCAAACTTTAAGTAAGTAGTTCAACCTAAATAAAAACCAAATTCTAAAACCCTGCGCCGCCCGCTGTGCGGGCGGCGCAGGGTTTTAGAATCTTATATTTAATTAAGCCCACCTACTTAGTAGGACTTACGCGGTTGAGTGCTCTTATGAACGCGGAGCGCTCACAGCAGCATTCAACTTTCGATAGTGGTGTCGAGGTAAGGGGTTTCAGATGGGGCAAGCTGAGCCTGTTTCATCTGAAACCCCTTACCTGTTTAGAACAGCCCAACTCTCTTGGCTGGTCGGGTGAGAGGCGTGAGTCCTACGTAACTGTGCTGCGTTGAAGGTTCTATAAATTTGCCATGAAAGTTAGGCTAGATGTATGTAGGAATACTGTTTTTTAATGAAGATATAGTGAAGCGCAGACAAACAGAAATATTTGCCCGGAAAAACCCCCGGATCTTTAAAATCCGGGGGTTCAACAACGCTAGGACTTGAATCGAGCTGGAGCAAATACCTCAGCAACTTAAATTTAGTTCTAGGAGTTCTACCGAAGCGAGGTTCAACAGCAGGACTTCTGCGTTACAAGCAAGGCTGACTTCATCGGTAGTGCGCTTTTGTCCACGTTTCCTGTAGCCACTGAAAACTCAGTTCGACTTTATTTCGGTGGATGCCAGAGACATCGCAGACATTTATCTACTTAGCGATGATCTGGGTCATGGCGAGGCGGTTGGCATAAATTGCCGCCCCTCATAACTTTTTAAACATCCTCTAACGTGCAAGAAGTCTATTCTCTACCCTTTACGAAACAGGACTACCTAGAATGGTATTTTCGCTCCTAGTAATCGTTTGATCTGAACCCCTCTGCTCAGGTTTAGTGACGACAGTAGGTAGTTTAGAAATGGACTCATAAGGGAGCTGCAAACAAAAAATATTCCAGCGTCATTCCCGTGAAAACGGGAATCCATAGATCGGACTTCAGCTTAAGCCGGTATCTTATTTCAATGCAACTCCCTAATGCTAGTTCTGAGCAGCCTGGTTAAACATCCTAGATGTTTGTGTTAGATGCCCAATGTACAGTGTTATTTGCGTCATAGAGAACCAGGTTCCGATCGTCTTGAAGCACTAAACGATATGAACCAGAACCCCGGCCGTTGGTTCCAGTTGCCCATATAGATTGGTTTTGGCTGTTGTAAATGGCAAAGTTCCCATCATTCTGCATTACAGCCCTAAAAGGGCCTTCCCCACGGCCACTTGTACCTGAAGACCAGACAGCAGCATTTGATGAGTTATCGTACATCACTAAATTGCCATCGCCCTGCATCACCAGCCGATAACGATCGTTTTCAGAACGCAAATAAGTGCCGCTTTGATAAATTCCGTCGCGATCCAGTGTCCTGTTTGTAATTGAGGAAGTCGCACCACTGGCGGCATTACTACCGAGTTGAAAGCCAGCTTTATTAGCGACACTAATTTCAACTGCTATCTCATAAGTACTTCCTTCAGTTCCCGGTACAAGCCATTGCCGTTCACCTGGTAGGGATAGCTGCATCGGTTGGAGTATAAGAACTCCCATACTATCGTCGCCACTCACTGAGTCATACTCCATCAGTTCAATTGAGGTCGCCCCAGTTAGGGGAGTGGTATAGTTCACATCCAATCGTTGCTGAGACCTGACTTCTGTATAGCTACGGCTAGAAGGCCAGGCTCGGTTGCCATTAACCATGATGTAAAGGTCATCTGTCCCAGAGAATACGCTATCTAAACCATTGATGACAGTGACTCCAGTACCTGCTCCACCTGCGATTGCAAGTCCAAGAGTGCCAATAAGAACACCACCAGTTGCGCCCGCCGCGACTGTAGCCGTTGCACCTCCAACAGCACCTCCAACAGCTGCAGCCGCAGCACGAGACACGTTGTTTACTCCTGAAGACGGCGAAACGCATCTCACAGATCTAATTGTTGCTTCTCGAATAGCAATTGATTGAGCCGAAAGTGGCGAAAATACCACCCCTGAAACTGTTAAAACAGTTACAAATAAACGCCCAAGAAACTTTTGAGAAGAAAAGCTCACCATTTCAGATACATCTCCTGATTAGAAGGATTCTTAACGTATTTAGTAATTACAGAAAAACCATCAAGAATCTATGATTAAATTCTCGATATAGACTGCCGGACAAATTAACAAAATATGTTATTTGGATCGCCAAAAATATTTCGTTAATGAAGCGGCATGGTTTTCTCTAATTTCTAAATAGGTTTTATGCACTTTTAATCTTATAGGAAGCATGCCACCTTTGAAGTGAGTAGAAACACGCAAAAGACTGGGGCACTAGAAAATCGTAATTGCTCGACTCCTCGTTTGACCTGTAAAGAAATATGAGTAGGGTGAGAGAATGGAAAAACTGCCCAACCTTAAGGAACTTTCAAGCGAGGCAACAAAGGATATCTTGATAGAGGAGCTATCGCAAAAGGTGCAGGAATTACAAGCATAGATTGAGCGATCGCCCCCCGCCACTGCTGCACCAAGTTGGCATACTGCGCCATATTGTTGAGACTCAGCCGAGTAGCCCCCAACTGCAAACAGTCAGGGCTACCGTGGGAAACCAGGTGAATTTCAGCAACGCCCTGCTGCTGTTCCAAAACTTCACTAATTTGGGCAACACCATCGCGATCGCCATCCAGCAGAACCACGGTGGTGTCTGCTTTAACGTGAGCCAAGAGCTGGTCATAGTCGCTAACTTGGCGATCGATAAACACGTACGATTTGCGTTTCATATCACGCTCCTAAACTAGGTGGGCAAATTTAAGGAACAACTTACTGAGAGCAGTTAGAGTCGGGGGCGGCTCAGGAAGCTGCACATCAAGCAAACGGCTTACGTTGGAGGCAAGCCAATCAGTGAATTTACTAAGTCCATTACGAAGCGGCATCTCTTGTTGGATTTTTCCTTTGGGAATGAGTGTCACCCAATCTTCCGCATAACTGCTTAGGTGGAGCGGCCATTATGCTTTACAGAGCAGCTAACTCAGAGCACTTTGATCGCAGCGATCGCCAATTTTACCCAGCCGTTGTGCACCTCTGGTAGGATCATGTCTTGGCAGCGCAATCTAACCCAGAACCCTAAAATTGATCATGAGTCAGCATCCCGACAGCATACCGGCTCACGGTGGCCAGCTAATCAACCGCATTTGCACATCAGAGCAGCAGCAAGAGTTTCTCAGCAAAGCAAACTACTTGCCCCGTGTGCAATTGGACGAACGAGCTGTATCCGATTTAGTGATGATTGCGATCGGTGCCTTTAGCCCCCTCACCGGGTTCATGGAGCAATCAGACTACACCCGCGTAGTAGACGAAATGTACCTGGCAAATGGGTTGCCCTGGTCCATTCCGATTACGCTACCCGTCAGCCAAGAGGTTGCAGATACCCTGACGGAAGGGACTTTGATTCGGTTGGATGATCCATTGGGTCAATTTATTGGCGTGTTAGAGCTGACCCAAAAATACACATACAACAAAATTCACGAAGCGCTGCACGTCTATCGCACCAATGAAGAAAAGCACCCTGGGGTAGCCGTAGTCTATAAACAAGGCTCGGTCAATTTGGCTGGCTCAGTATGGCTATTGCAGCGTGACAGCGATGCCCGCTTCCCCATTTACCAAATCGATCCACGCGCCTCTCGCAGCCTATTCCGTGAAAAGGGTTGGAAAACAATAGTCGGATTTCAGACCCGCAATCCCATTCACCGTGCCCATGAGTACATCATTAAGTGCGCGATGGAAGTTGTAGACGGGCTGTTTTTACACCCGCTGGTCGGCGCTACCAAAGAAGACGACATCCCGGCTGATGTCCGGATGCGCTGCTACGAAATCATGCTGGAGTACTATTTCCCAAAAGATCGCGTGATTTTGGCGATTAACCCAGCCGCCATGCGCTACGCAGGCCCTCGCGAGGCTATCTTTCACGCCCTAGTGCGTAAGAATTACGGCTGCACTCACTTTATTGTCGGGCGAGATCATGCTGGAGTTGGTGACTATTACGGTACCTACGACGCTCAGTACATTTTTGATGAGTTTCAACCGGATGAACTAGGCATCTTGCCGCTGAAATTTGAACATGCGTTCTACTGCTTGCAAACCCAATCTATGGGAACGACGAAAACCAGCCCTAGCTTGCCAGAAGAGCGCGTTCACCTGTCGGGGACTAAAGTGCGGGAAATGCTGCGTCGGGGCGAACTGCCACCACCCGAATTTTCTCGTCCCAGAGTTGCTGCCGAGCTGGCACGGGCAATGCAAATTGGTGAACCGAGTTACGATATTTAGGTTTCGTCAGAGTCAGGCCTAGATATTCCGGTCTAGATATTCCGGTCTAGATATTCCGGCGTTGCTGAATCCTGGGATGAAGCTATTCGATATTCGGCATTGCTTAATCTGGGTATGAGTTTTGTTTGAAAGGAATGTTCCGCGCCCCTTTCAGAAGAAGCTCATATAGCCATAGACGGATTGGTTAGGACGGGGTGCAGGGGTGGAACCCCTGGCTGGGGGCAAAGCCCCCACACCCCCTTTGATCCCAGTGTCCTAACCTTTGTGGCGACAGCTATACATAAAATTAGCAACACCCAATTGAGTAGGTGGGCTTAATGAAATATAAAATTCTAGAACCTTGCGCCGCCCGCACAGCGGGCGGCGCAGGGTTCTAGAATTTGGTTTTTATTTAGGTTGAACTAAATTAATTCGCTTAACAGTATATTCGCTTAGGCTTTGACACTGGGTCGAAAACACACCACAGCTAAAGTCTGATCAAGCGATGCCAAAACATTCCATTACTTAACCTGTTCAGAGTAAGACAGGTGAGAGATGAAAAATGTGCTGACTAGAGCGTAACCCGCAAACAATGCCACAACAGCAATCATAAAACCTCTAAAACGATGTAGCGATCGAAATCAACCTTAATAGAATTGAATTTTTAATGAATGAAGTGACTTAACTGTTTCAATTCATTAGTAAAGCTGATTTCCTTAATAACTCTACATTATAGAAACTTCATTCTTAACACATCACCCAATCAGGGGTATCTTTATTTTTTGGGCGATCGCCCAAGCAGTTGACAGGCGGCACCTTTACCCTACATTCGCTGGCGAACAAACGCCGCTAGCTGCTGCATCCGCTGTTTCAGTGCTTCTACCTCTGTATGTAGTTTCACGTTTTGCTCGCGCAACTGGCGAACTTCTGTTTTTAACTGCTGAACGTCATCGAGCATCACCGGGATAGATAGATGCACGGCTGTTTTAGCCGGGATAGATGCGACAGTGGGTTCGCGAGCAGGCATTGCAGCAGCAGGGGCGGCGCTGGAGGAGGGCATCGGTGTCGGAGCAGCCACAGTAGGAGTAGACGGAGGGGTGACAGGCGGTAAGTGTCGGGTCTTTGCCTTGGAACTCGCTGTCTGAATTGCCTTAAACAAGGTAGCTTGTTGGAAGGGTTTGCTGATGAACTCGAAGTAGTTGAACAGCTCTGGCACCGTCTTTTCTACGTCTTCTCGCCGTCCCGACATCATGACGACTGGAATAGATTTGAGCGCAGGATCGGCCTGAATCTTTTGCACGACTTCCCAACCATTCATGCGGGGCATAAAGAAATCAAGCAAGATCAGGTTTGGGCGCTCCTGCACAATCAGCATCAAGCCTTCTGCTCCGTCTTTAGCTTCCACCACGTTGAAGGTGCCTTTGGGCAACATATCTACAATCTGCATCCTAATTGTTTTGCTATCGTCAACAATTAGGATTTTTGGTATTGCCATGGGAGAAAGGTCGTTAGAATTTTTTGCATCTCTAATGAATCGCGTGAATCGCGAATCAAACGAACTTCAATCGTTTTTGTCAATGGGCAGCTTTGCCACCCTTTGACAAAACTTGTTAGTCAGATCCCCGAAAGCCCTCACCCTAGTCCTCTCCCGAAGGGAGAGGGAACCGGAAGGGTAGATCAACCCTGCGTCATCTTGGCTGGTAGCGCCCCAGCGATATCCCTAGCCCTCTCCAGAGGGGAGAGGGAACCGGAAGGGTAGATCAATTCCCCTCGCCCTCTGGGAAAGGGGTTGGGGGTGAGGGCTATAGACTTTTGTCAGTCAACCAGTTGCCACCCTTTGACAGAAACTCTTACGAAGTTAATTTGTTTGCGATCCTAACCTTAGATTCTAGTGATGGTGAGATACGCTAGAACGTATCTCTGTAAATATTCTTGTCGAACCCCGATCGCATTTTTATTCCATTCTTACCGCTATGACCAGCCCTTTTTTGACTCGGCTTCACAGTTCCGATCGCCCCGTTCTTGTGTTCGACGGCGCGATGGGAACTAACCTCCAGGTGCAAAATCTGACGGCAGAGGATTTTGGTGGAGCAATGTATGAAGGCTGTAATGAGTACCTAGTCGTTACCAAGCCGGAGTCCGTAGCGACGGTACACCGTGATTTTTTGGCGGCAGGTGCCGATGTGATTGAAACCGATACATTTGGGGCAGCTTCAATTGTGCTGGCCGAGTACGACTTGGCCGATCGCGCCTACGAGCTAAACAAGTTGGCGGCTGAGCTAGCCAAGCAGTGTACAGCAGAATTTTCTACTCCTGAGAAACCCCGGTTTGTGGCGGGGTCGATCGGCCCTACGACGAAGCTGCCGACGCTGGGGCACATTGACTACGACACGATGAAGGCATCGTTTGTGGAGCAGGCAGAGGGGCTGTTTGACGGCGGGGTAGACCTGTTTTTAGTCGAAACCTGTCAGGACGTGTTGCAGATTAAGGCAGCCCTGAATGCAATCGAAGCGGTGTTTGCGAAGAAAGGCGATCGCCGACCGTTGATGGTGTCGGTGACGATGGAAATGCAGGGCACGATGCTGGTTGGCTCTGACGTAGCGGCAATGCTAACCATTTTGGAGCCGTTCCCAATCGACATTCTGGGATTGAACTGCGCTACGGGGCCAGATCGGATGGCCGAACACATTCGCTACTTGTCGGAGCATTCGCCCTTTGTAATTTCGTGCATTCCCAACGCGGGTATTCCCGAAAATGTAGGTGGCCACGCCCACTACAAGCTGACTCCGATGGAACTGCGGCTGGCGCTGATGCATTTTGTCGAAGATCTGGGCGTGCAGGTGATTGGCGGGTGTTGTGGCACCCGTCCCGATCATATTCACCAACTAGCCGAGATTGCACCAACCCTCACCCCCAAGCAGCGTCCGGTCAGGCAAGATGAATCCGGCACGACTCACGGTCAGCAAGGGGGGTCGTCCTTTCCTGATCCCCGCCCGTTGCTGCACTATGTGCCCTCAGCCGCTTCGATCTACTCGGCACAGCCCTACGAGCAAGACAATTCGTTTCTGATTATTGGAGAGAGGCTAAATGCCAGTGGCTCCAAAAAAGTACGAGACCTGCTGAATGTAGAAGACTGGGATGGTCTAGTGGCGGTGGCGCGATCGCAAATCAAAGAAGGGGCGCACATTCTCGACGTTAACGTGGACTACGTGGGGCGCGATGGCGAACACGACATGCGCGAACTGGTGGCTCGGCTGGTCACAAATGCCAACCTGCCGTTGATGCTCGACTCGACTGAGTGGCAAAAAATGGAAGCGGGCTTAAAGGTAGCAGGCGGTAAGTGCATCCTCAATTCCACTAACTACGAAGATGGCGACGAGCGCTTTTTTAAGGTGCTAGAACTGGCCAAGGAATACGGAGCAGGCATCGTAGTAGGCACCATCGACGAAGAGGGGATGGCGCGCACCGCAGAACGGAAGTTTGCGATCGCCCAACGCGCCTACCGCGACGCGCTAGAGTTTGGCATTCCTGCTTATGAAATTTTTTACGACCCGCTGGCGTTGCCCATTTCTACAGGGATTGAAGAAGACCGAGAAAACGGCAAAGCCACAATCGAATCGATTCGGATGATTCGTCAGAATCTCCCTGGTGTCCACATTTTGCTGGGCGTGTCGAACATTTCCTTTGGCCTCAGTCCGGCAGCGCGGATTGTGCTGAACTCGATGTTTTTGCACGAAGCCACCACCGCAGGCATGGACGGGGCGATCGTCAGTGCGGCAAAAATTCTGCCAATGGCCAAGATCGACCCGGCTCATCAAGAAATTTGCCGCCAGCTCATCTACGACGAGCGCAAATTTGACGGCAATATCTGTACCTACGATCCGCTGACGGAAGTGACCCGACTGTTTGAGGGCGTGTCCGCTAAGGCCGCCCGATCGACTTCATCGCTGGCCGATTTGCCGATCGAAGACCGTCTGCGACAGCACATTATCGACGGCGAACGGATTGGCTTGGAAGACGCTCTGGCGATCGCCATGCAGACCCATCCGCCGCTCAACATTATTAATGTCTTTTTGCTAGACGGCATGAAAGTCGTTGGCGAGCTATTCGGCTCTGGGCAAATGCAGCTCCCCTTTGTGTTGCAATCTGCCGAAACCATGAAGGCCGCTGTCGCCTATCTGGAACCCTACATGGAAAAGGAAGATGCAGGCAGCACCAAAGGCACGTTCCTGATTGCCACTGTTAAGGGTGACGTACACGATATTGGCAAAAATCTGGTCGATATTATCCTGACCAACAACGGCTACCGCGTTATCAACTTGGGGATCAAGCAAACTGTCGATCGGATCGTGGATGCCTTCTATGAGCACAACGCCGACTGCATCGCCATGAGCGGTCTGCTCGTCAAATCTACCGCCTTCATGAAAGAAAATCTGGCGGTATTTAACGAACGCGGCATCACCGTGCCCGTGATTCTGGGTGGAGCTGCCCTTACTCCTAAGTTTGTCCATGAAGACTGCCAAAACACCTACCACGGCAAAGTTGTCTACGGCAAAGATGCCTTCTCTGACCTCCACTTTATGGAAAAGCTCATGCCTGCTAAAGTGGGCGGCAATTGGGATGACCACAGGGGTTTCCTCGATGAGACACCCCCCAGTCTCAACGGGACAAGTGCTCCAGACACGTCCTCAACCACAGAGTTTCCCCCTGTCCTTGCGCCAGCCAACCCAACCCAACCGTCACCAGAACCCCTGATTCAGCCTGTCGCAGATACGTCCCGCTCCGAGGCCGTCGCCATCGATATTCCGCGCCCGGTGCCGCCCTTCTGGGGCACCAAAATTTTGCAGGCCGAAGAAATTCCCCTGCAAGAAATATTTAACTATCTGGATTTGCAAGCGCTAATTGCCGGACAGTGGCAGTTCCGCAAACCCAAGGAGCAATCGCGAGACGAGTACGATGCCTTTCTAGCCGAGAAGGTCTATCCCATTCTGGAAGTCTGGAAGCAGCGAATTGTCAGTGAAAACCTTCTGCATCCGCAGATTGTGTATGGCTATTTTCCCTGTCTGGCAGAGGGCAACTCGCTTGATTTATATGAACCAGCGATCGCGGCTCACTCTAAGTCAGCAGAGTTAGGAGAACTAGAAGAATTAGGAGAACTAGAAGAATTAGGAGAGGCGATCGCCACCTTCCAATTCCCTCGCCAAAAATCCCTCCGCCGCCTCTGTCTATCCGACTTCTACTTACCCAAGTCGGCAGTCTCCTCGTCCCTACAGTGCGACGTTTTCCCCATGCAGGCGGTCACCGTTGGTGAGGTGGCGACAGAGTTTGCCAAAACTCTCTTTGACGGTAACCAATACACCGACTATCTCTACTTCCACGGCCTTGCGGTACAAGTGGCAGAAGCTTTAGCCGAGTGGACTCACGCCCGAATTCGACGAGAATTAGGCTTTGGCGACCAAGAGCCAGACACCATTCGCGACATTTTGGCTCAGCGCTATCCCGGCTCACGCTATAGCTTTGGCTACCCCGCCTGTCCCAACATGCAAGATCAATACACCTTAATCGACTTGCTCGGCGCAGACCGAATTGGGCTGCACATGGACGAAAGTGAACAACTTTATCCAGAGCAATCCACTACGGCGATCGTGGCGTATCATCCTACAGCAAAGTATTTCAGCGCATAACATGGCTAAAAACTCTTTTCTGCCACGGCTCCAGACCGCAGCATCGGGGATAATAATTCTGGGTATGACCCTGACGGGCTGCCTTGGCAACCGAGCGGAGATTCCCGAACCACGGCCCAAAACGACCATTCCTATTACCCTAGAGAGTACGGCCTTCGCGCCAGACACAGCGATCCCAGCGCAGTATACCTGCACGGGTGAGAATACTTCTCCCCCGTTAGCGTGGGGTGAGGTGCCCGCCGAAACGCGCAGTTTGGCGGTGGTAATGGACGATCCCGATGCCCCTGGCGGAACGTTTGTGCATTGGGTGATGTATGATTTGCCTCCTGAAACGCGCCAACTGCCTCCTGCTCTGCCCCCTGATGCAAGTCTGCCCGGTGGCGGCACTCAAGGCAAGAGCAGCTTTGGCAAAACGGGCTATGGTGGCCCTTGTCCACCCAGCGGCACCCATCGCTATAGCTTTCGGCTCTATGCCTTAGACAAGCCTCTAGAACTGCCACCTGGGGCAACTAAAGCAGAGCTGTTTGAGGCAATGGGAGACAGCGTGTTGGCGATCGCCCAGCTCACTGGACGCTACAGCAAGCCCTAGTCCAATCTTCATGCTCATCTCTAGAGCAATTAGCTTATCTCTAGATCAATTAAGAGCAGCGATCCCCTAAGGGGATCGCTGCTCTTAATTGATTAATCCGTTTAAGGTAGCCGTACTAGCGAGGAAAGCTAGGTAAGTCTACTGCGGCTAGCGACTGAATTTTTTTGGCAGGGCGCTCAGGGTAAACCACGGGCGAAGGCCCTGTCTGTTCTAGCTGTACGGTTTCTGGATGATTCGGTGCAGCAGAACCCTCAGAGGCGATCGCCCCCGATTGGGGCAATTGTGATGACCACGACGACGACTCAAAAGGAATTGTCAGTAATTTTCGTTTGTCGGTAGCGGTGGGAACGAGCGGTGGAATAGGTAAAGGCCCAGGGGCGATCGCCGACTTCCAATTTGTCGCTTGGTTCGGTGCGTCTATGCCATGCTCCTCATGACCCAGATCATGACCCAAACTAGCCTCTGGCACCTCATCCGTCGATCCGTTTACTAGCCGTGCCAAATCTTGCCAAAGGGTCGCTTCCGCATCGGTGCCCGCATCGGGATCAATCAGCGTTTTAATAATATCGCTCACCGATGGGATAGCGGGTGGCGCGAAGGAATCCGATAGATCATGTGCTGGCTGGGTAGAGGGCACCTCCTCTTCCTTATCTTCATTGAGGAGGTAAATAGGAGGGTGGGGCACCTCTACTTCTACGGCATTACTCTCAACCGCCGGAGCCAGACTGGTCACTGGAGTCAGATTGGGGAATTCCGTTGACGCAGGATGTGTATCTGCCATTGGGGGTGCAGCCAGATCAGCCGCTTCAGGTGCAGTGAGGGCAGCATCCCTTTGCAAATCAGCAAAGTCTGTTTCAACGGCTGGCTCTGACAAACGACTAACCAAGGCATCTAGCTTCACTGGCAGACTTGACCCACCCGACTTCGCTGACCAAGGCTGAATGTGCTGCACTTTCGGCAACAGCGATTGAACCTCCAACGTCGATTGCGGTTCATACCAGGGCTGATTTGTGGTGGCCTCTCCTCCGGTGTTCAACGCCTCGGAGAGATCAACCGGTACATCTAAACACCGCTCCAGCGCCGCCTTGAATTGCAGAGTATGGCGTTGCTGCCGCTGCAATCGCGTCCGTAAATCTCGGCAGTCGCTTTCGCTTTGGATCAACAGGTGCGCCTGTTCATTCAGCCGCTGGTGGGAGAGGGCATACTCTTGCTCTAGCTGAGTTACACGTGCTTGACTGGCCGCTAAATCCTGCGTCAACGTTTCCGTTAGGGCTTGCTGCCGTTGGCTAATTTGTTGCGACAACTTTAGTTGACTTGATAGGGCTACGACCTGATTGGGAAGCGCGTGTAGATCGTCAGGGTCAGAAGCGATCGCCTGGATTACGTTAGCATTTTGAGCCAGAGTCGCATTTTGGGTTTGCTCTAGAGCATCTTCTAATTGAGAAACCCGGTCGAGCAGGGCGTTATTACATTGGTTGAGTTCTTGAATCAGACTAATCAATTCGCCGATGTTTGGCTGCATATCAGGCTGGGCAGAATTTTCTATCCAGGTGTCAGGTGAGGCAGCGGGCGGAATTGTGCGCGCCATGGGATGCGCCGTTTCTAGACCTCGATCTGGCACCGTTTTTGGTATCCCGTTTTCTGGTATTTCGTTTTCTGGCACCCCGTTGGGAGGGCGATCGCCCCCTTGTGCTGATCGCTTCAGCGCGTCAGCGCTCATAGCATTTGGAAAATCTACCGTTTGCCACTCATCCCACACATCAGAGCTGGGTGGAGTTGTGGCCGCTACCTCGTGAGTAGAGCTGGGTTGATCGATCGGCTCGCTACTAGAGTGAGACTGAACGTCTGGCGCAGTCGAAAACTCCTCCCATCCGGCAAACCAACTCGATGGAGTGGCTGGAGCAGGTTGATTAGGATCTGGGTTCTGTTCAGGGGTCTTGGCGTCACTCATGGGTTCAACTCAACCAGAACGGTAATGATAACGGAATAGATCTTGAGCGAGATAAACGAGCTAAGTAAACGTTAGACAGAATTTTGAAGCGATTGCTCCCTTGCCACAAATGCTCTCAATGAATTCTAAAGTCAGATGATTAGGATTTACGCAGTTGGGGAATATTTTGGGCATGGAGCGCTCGCAACATCACTCAACTTTCTTCGTGTAACGTTCACAGGCTCTAATGGCAATAAAACTGCTCAAATCGACATAACGTAATTGCATTTACCCTTGGTAACACAGAAATTTGATTTGATAATCACTTTTTACTTAAATTTGCGGTAGTGGTATTGATGTAAGGATTTTTTGATGGGCGGGCTTTGCCCGCCCATCAAAAAATCCTTACCAATTTAGGACTACCCAATTTGCTTCTATAAGACAAACCCCAAAAGATGGATAAGTAGGTGGGCTTACATTAAATATGAGATCATAAGGCGCTGCGCTTTGGGATTTGGTTTTTATTTAGGTTGAACTACTTAGGAGATTTCTGCCAAAGAAAATATAGCCATAGTCATAAAGCTTAGGACATGCCAGCGTCATTCCCGCGCAGGCGGGAATCCACCCCCCGCACCTATCGAGCAGATGGATTCCCGCCTGCGCGGGAATGACAGGGAGGAGTCCTATTGGGCTATCGCTATACCTGAATTGTCGCGTTTCGACTTCGCTCAACGCTCGGAATTTGTGGGCTGAGCGAAGTCGTTCGCGTAGCGTCCGTCCCCACTAAGGGAAAGTCCAGACCCATTAGGGGAAAGCCCAGATTAAAGGGTAGATTCATTCCTAGAAATCTCCTGAGGAGGCAGAAGCTTCAACAGGCTGAAATTCTATCTGGTCAAATTTATCCCTCCCAAAATACCTCT
>JBBQFG010000032.1:0-29485 GCA_038321765.1 Elainellales cyanobacterium | reverse complement strand
GCCGCCAGACTGTGTATCCAGTTTGGGGGTTAGCCGTTCAGTGCTGTTTGCCGCAGCATTGAACGGTGCTAGATTTTCGGAGCGAATTGAGGTTGCTCGACTACAGAATCGTTCAACAACCTTAACCAGACACAATACGGGTATACCTGCCACATCGTCAAGACCCAGTTGGCAAATTGTGTCAAAAATATCGGATCGAAAGGACTGAGATGGGCGATCGCCACAGTATAGAACTCATTTGACATCTTTCCAGGGATCGCGAATATTCTGTAGGGGCGAAGCATTTGCATCAATATTCTGGCAACGCAGCGTCAATTCGAGTGCAAATGCTTCACCCCTACTGCCCAAAAATCGCCCTAAATCTCAATTCTAATTAGATGTCAAATGGGTTCTATAAACAGCAATTGTAAATTCAAAAATTCTAGGGGTTAAAACCCTTGATACCTCGTTCAGATCAAGCTCTATTGATGGGCATTGATCGGCTGAAACGCCCTAAACTCGTTCCAAATTTATTTTTGCTGTTCTATAAAGGAACGTTTCTCCGGTTCATTTGATTTAGGGTATTTGACCAACGTTGTCAGTAAGTAGTTCAACCTAAATAAAAACAAGATTCTAAAAGTCTGCGCCGCCCGCGCAGCGGGCGGCGCAGACTTTTAGGGTTTTATGCTTAATTACGCCTACCTACTTACATCCGGCAACTCACGAAAATATAAAGTACGCCCCAAGCTAGTCGATGGTTAGCATGGGGCGCAGTGAAGTCTGAACAAACAGACTAACTGATCAGAAGACCTTAGTAGAGTTCTTCTTCTTGATGGGTGATGATCGTGACATCAGACGTGGGATAAGCCACACATGTCAGCACGTAGCCTGCTTCGATTTGGTCATCATCTAGGAAGGATTGATCGGATTGGTCAATTGTACCTTCTTTAATTTTGCCAGCACAGGTGGAGCAAGCACCTGCACGGCAGGAGTAAGGCAAATCAATTCCCTGTTCTTCAGCGGCATCAAGGATGTACTCATCGTCGGGAACTTCGATCGTCGTATTTAAGCCTTCGGCTTCGTTAATCAGTGTGACCTTAAAAGTCGGCATGCAATAGTCCTCTCAAAATACTTGAAACGGCAGTAGGGATTCACCCATTGCAAATCCTAAAGCTTAATCGCTCGGCGGGTGATCCTATTTCTGATACTACGTGAAAACCAATAACCTGTAACCTGAGATTATCGCGGGGATGAATGGGATTCGTAATAAAAAACTACCATTCGCTCCTGAATTGCTTATACCTGCGGATGGAATCATCCCAATGCAGTGCGAAGGATAGGCAGCTCTGACGTTAAAAATCCGGGGTAGTCCTAAATTGGTAATGATTTTTTGATGGGCGGGCTTTGCCCGCCCATCAAAAAATCCTTACCTCAATACCACTACCAAAATCGGATAGTAAGCCATTTCAGTACAAATGGCTTGGGCTGGTGGATAGCGCCTTGCTGCATCAGCGTCTCACCCTCTTAGCACGCGCCTTCAAACTTGAGCGATCGCCAGCGGAGTGCAATAGTTAAGACATTCGCAAATAATTCATTTAGGACAAGCGAGGCAGTTGTGAAAGTAGGGTTAGTGGGCACCGGGTATGCCGCGAAGGTTCGGGCTGAGGCGTTTCAGGCTGATCCGCGATCGCACCTCACGGCGGTGGTTGGGCACACTCCTGACAAAACTGCGGAATTTGCCCAACTCTATGGAGCCGATGCCGTCACCACCTGCGATGCGTTAATGCAGCGAGCCGATATTGATCTAGTTGTAATCGCCACAATCAACCGAGATCATGGGGCGATCGCCCATGCAGCGCTCACGGCGGGCAAGCATGTGGTGGTTGAATATCCCCTCGCCTTGGATGTTGCCGAGGCGCAGGACTTAATTGCCTTGGCTAAAACTCAGCAAAAACTTTTGCATGTTGAGCATATTGAGCTGCTCAGCAGCATCCACCAGGCCATTCGCAGCGCCCTACCCCAGATTGGTACGCCGTTCTACGTCCGCTACAGCGACCTCACACCCAAACGCCCTGCACCCGACAAATGGACGTATAACCTTGATTTATTTGGGTTTCCTCTAGTCGGCGCACTATCGCGGCTAAGTCGTCTCATTGACTTGTTTGGCGCAGTCAAAACCGTCAGTTGTCAGGCGAGCTATTGGCCAAAGCCGGTTGCTGTGAATGCTTACGATACCTGCCTTTGTATGGCTCAGTTGCGGTTTGTAAGTGGCTTGGTGGCCGATGTAACCTATGGCAAGGGCGAAGCGCTGTGGCAGTCAGAGCGGGCGTTAACCATTCACGGGGATCAGGGGGCGATCGCCCTCAGTGGCGAAACGGGCACCCTGATTCAGCCTGATCAAACTACTCCGCTCGATCTGGGTAGCCGCCGAGGGTTATTTGCCCAAGACACTACTCTGGTGCTCAATTATTTGCTGGAAAATAAAGCACTCTACACCACTCCAGAGGTTAGTCTCTATGCCCTGACCGTGGCAGATGCAGCGCGCCAGTCAGCCGAAACGGGAAGCGTGATCACGCTGGCATAATAACCCTTCGGTCGTGCTTCAAAAATGCCATTTATTCTACAATCAGCAACGCTTCAATCTCAGCTATTTTCCGGCATTGCTGACTTGAGGTATGAAATTTTTTTGAGAGTGGCACTCTGCGCCCCTCTCAAAAAAATTTCATATCCGGATTAAGCAATGCCTATTTTCCTAACAAATCAGGAAAACCATCACAGCCACCAGGAATAGTGGCGCGGGTTTTAGCCCCACCCCAAGAACAGCAGTAACAACGCTGGTCATCTGACATGCGTTTGACACCCGTAAAGTTTGCATTTTCCACAACGGCTCCGGTATGCTCACCCGTGGAATAGCTTGGCACAACAGTGCGGCTGCGCGGCGTGGCAGTGCGAACTGAGCCATAAAAAAACCGCGCACCCTGAAGATCAGAACCAGAGAGATTAGCGTCACAGAGAATAGTGCGGGCAAGATTAGTCTTTACCAAATCACACTGGGTAAGATTGGCGCGAATTAGGTTGATGTCTGTCAGGTCAGTCCAACGTAAATCAGTCTTGGCCAGGGTTGACCCAGCCAGCATAACGCCCAAGTCAATTACTCGTACGCCGTAATTCCTGTCTTCTTGGTAGCCGCCAGAGCCGTCTAGAATGGCGCGACCCAAGAGGCGATCGCGCCGCAGAGGAGTCAGCAGTTTAGAGCGCGACAGAAACCGAATTACTTTGGCTTTGCCAATCGCGTCAATGCTGCTGAGGATGGCCGCCGTACGACCTTCAGCGATCGCCCGCTCCTGAGGCCAATCTTCTAACAGACCATCAGCATCCAGCACCAACTCCGAGATCCCTTGGAAATAGGAATCAATAGTTTGCTGTTGGGTAATCAAGTTTTGCTGAATCGTTAAATCCTTAGAAATCACGTACTGTCGCCATGCCACGTACACCGCCAGCACCGCGATTAAAATTTGTCCCACGGCCCCAATCACTTCGCCAGCAGCGCCCACTGCGTCCCAATCCAGCCGCACTAACGATTCGGTGAGTCGTCTGCTTAACCCTGTAAACCGGACTAGGCCAACTATAGCTACGATTAACCCGAACAACGCTGCCGTAAACAACCGCTGCTGCAATGACATCAGCTCAGTCACAACCGCCCATAGGTCTCGCCATAGCACCTGAACCGACAGCACCAAGGCTACCACTGACCCAGCAACACCCAACCACGGTAGATCAAACGCAATCCCGGTTACCGCAAGGGCGATCGCCAGTCCTAAAATGAGCAGGACTGTAGTCTGTCTCTGTACAGCCTGACCCTGAGAACCAATAGACGCGGTAGACGCATCATAGTCCTGTAGGCTCGATAGCCCCCGGCTCGCTGTGGCAGCGGTAATACGAGACGCATCTACCGTCTTTTCCGGCAAGGAGGCCGTGTTTGAAGGTTCAGATGGCAGATTTGGTGCCGAGTTAGCAGTTTGCACCGACGGCGTGCCCGCCTGCGGCAAATTGGGGTCTAAAGTCATAGCGCCTTTGGTCAAACATAAGAACGGGCAACGGTTTCATTCTATAGCAACCCCCAATAGAAGAAAAATTGGCATTGTCGAATCTAGCAGTTCGCATAAGTTAGGTGGGCGTAATTAAACATATAGCCATAGTCATAAAGCTTAGGACATGCCAGCGTCATTCCCGCGCAGGCGGGAATGACGCTGGCACCTATCGAGCAGATGGATTCCCGCCTGCGCGGGAATGACAGGAAGGCGTCCTATTTGATCATGGCTACCGCTATAAAACCTTAAAAGTCTGCGCCGCCCGCGCAGCGGGCGGCGCAGACTTTTAGAATCTTGTTTTTATTTAGGTTGAACTACTTATCTTAAAAGTAAGCAGAAAAAAGCCCACCTGTGGCGGGCTTTTTTCTGCTTTAACTAAGTTCAAAATTTGGTATTGCTGATTTGACCTTCCTAAGACCCAGCGGGGAAAGAAGCAGTCATGGCAGCATGGCCAGGTCGTAATCCCTCAGCCGATTCGGGAGCCTCGCGTTGCACCTGACCTAGACAAACAGCATTGTAGAGGGATTCTAAAGCCGTCAAATCTTTTAAGCTATGGGTTTTGAGCGTTAATAGCTGCCGAATGAGTCCTTCAGATTCCACACTAAGGCATCCGGTTTGAAAGGCCGATTTCACCAGTCTGTCAATCATGATCAAACTCCCGCCGCTGTCTCGTCAAACTGCTGTGTCGTCAAACTACTGCGCTGCCTTTTACTGCCTTGAGATTAATATCGCTGACTCACCGTTTAACGCAGTTGATTCAGATCTACCAATCCTTGTGATGTTGAAAGCCAAATAGTGTGATATAAATCACTGACATGTTAGTCCAACTTACGTGCTGAATAAAGACAGCCTTTAAAGCTACCGTTTCAGAGCATTTTCAGGTGTTTTTCTAATCCGGAGAAGAGATCTTGTGGGCATCGTGAGGAGTCGGGTCTAATGGTTAATCTTGAGTCGTTATCTCAGCCATCAGTGTTCCAGTTAGCGCGGGTAGGTGATTTTCAGGCGATCGCCTACTGGCTCAATACATATTTGGTACCTCAAGATATTTACGCTCGCGTTGCGGTCGATCGACCCGGCTGGCTGCTGGTGCTGGTGGAATTTTGTCAGTCACCCAATCGCAATCGCCTCAATCGCAATCGCCTCAATCGCTTTGTGTGCCATCGTCTCTGTCGGCTCAACTCCGAGGTAATCCAGGGCGTGCGGATTATCGCTCGTCCGTTAGGCTCACCTAATATTTGGTGGGATCAGTCCATTCGATTGGCTGTTGAACCCAAACGTTCTGCCCACCGCGTCCGTTCGCCTCACGGGTCGCCCCGAACTACGCAGAGCCGTCCCTCAACTCCGCCGAGCCTTTTTTCCCGATCCCTGCGTAGCCGTCGGCGATCGCCTGCTGCCTTGACGTTGACAACTCGACCTACTATTTCTCCAGCAATGGTAGAGAGTATTCAAACGCTGACCGAGTCGGCGCGTTCTCTCACCGCATCTCTAGTAGAATCTGCCCGTCACCTATCACCCGCCCAAGTTACAACATTAGGTAAAGCAGCGGCGGCTGTATTTCTGCTCAGTTTCGGGGTTGAGATCGCTGGCCGCAATCTGTCTCTGTGGGGCGACTCATCGGGTCGTCCTAAAGCAGTGCAAACTGCCTCTGGCAAGGTGTCTGTCATCCAGGCAAATACCGTTGCCAACGCCGACGACCCGACCGTAACGCTGACGTTTAGCAGTGACCCCGCCGTTAATTTAACCTCAATTGGCTCAATGTCTCAAGTCATGCCTGCCGCCGATTTCGGTGGTGAGATCACGGGCTGGCCAGATAGCGAAATCATCGATGGAACGTTAGCGACAGAATCGCCGGATTTAGGCTCGCTGAACGGTTTTGAACATAAGACCGAAAATGCAACCGTTAACGCGATCGCCAATCTCGCCGCAGGATCACCCTCTACCGTTGCATCGGAAGCGATTGCCCACTCCTCTGATGTCTTGATGACGAATCTAGACCGTCCGGTCAACGATGCCCAATTCCTATTGGGTGAAAATCCAGGTGTAGATTTAGATAAAAACCTAGATTCAGCGACCACTGGATTAGGGCGATCGCCCTCTAGCAGCAGCGTTACCGTCGTCAATTTATCGGGCGAACCTCTGATGCAAGATGGCTCGACGGGATTAGTTAAAACGCTAGATGCGCTTGAAAAAGCGGGTATGTATGCTGTGGGGGCGGGTCGCAACCGCCACGAAGCCCGTCGTCCCGAAATCATTGATGTGCGAGGTAAGCGCATTGCCTACCTGGGCTACGCCGATTCAGACGCACATGCCGCAAATCGGTGGCAGGCAGGCACCAATCCAGCATTAAAGGATCAAGTTGCAGAAGACATTCGCGCCATCCGTGACCAGGTGGATTGGGTCGTCGTGAATTATCACTGGAGTCAAGATCTGGCTAGCTTTCCAGCCGAATGGCAGATGACCATAGCGCACCATGCGATTGACCAGGGTGCCGACCTGGTAGTGGGCTATCATCCCAATGTGTTGCAGGGTGCCGAAATTTATAAAGGGCGGGCGATCGCCTATTCTTTGGGAGATTTTGTGTTCCAAGCCGATGGACAAACCGTAAATGCCTCAGCCGTGACCGCTTCCGGCAATGCCTCCAGTAACAACAAACCTACAGCAGCGCTTGTCAAAGCCCAGTCCGATACCGCCATGCTGAAGGTTTCAATTAAAGATGACCAGATGAAGCTAGAGTTTCTGCCCGTGCAGATCCAAGATGCTCAGCCTGCGATCGCCCAAGGTCAAAAGCAGACGGAAATTCTTCGCTACCTGGGGCAGGCGTCGGCTCTCTTTGAAACCCCGCTGCGATCGCCCGCTATTCTCAATCGGCTGCCTCACACTAGTGCTCCCAACGCAGCTCCTAGCAAAGCTCCTGCCGCTGCTCCCATAGGAACACCCTCTCCCTCCCTAGACGAATCTTCTCCCGCTCTTGACAATCGCCTCTCCCCCGAAAACGCGCCTGACTCGTTCATCGATTATCCCAAATCTCCCGTTACCGCTCCTGCTGCCTCTCCTACACCTCCAAACGTTAGCAACGTTAAGCCCTCGTCAGATGCCTTCGTTGAGCCTCAAGCAGCTTTACCCACCTCGACTCACGGAAGCGCCACAAAGCGATCAGCCGTTAATCCTTTAGACTCCCAAGGCACGCTAAGACCCGCTTTAGTAGATTTTCCCCCTGACTCGGCTGCTCATTCGGTAACAAGATCTAAAGTGGCTCCAATCCCAGCATTGTCAGACTCTGCGGCTAATGCGACCGTCGAGAATATGGCTCGTCTAGCTGGCGAGGCTGTATCTGGCCATTCAGTATCGGTCGGGGAGACGGCAGTAGAGAATACGGGCACTAGCGAATAGACCGTGAGCGAACCCTTACACATCGCTGGCCTAAGTGATCCCTCCAGTGCCCTATCCGCGGCTACACTCTGGTCGTGGCTGTAGGTAGTGGTATTGATGTAAGGTTTTTTTGATGGGCGGGCAAAGGCCGCCCATCAAAAAAACCTTACCAATTTAGGACTACCGTGGCTGTATTGCTAAAAAATCTCACAAAATTACTATAGAAGCTCTAATTTACCTGTGGGTCGCGCCATGATTGGAAAGTAGCTGCCCCATCAATTAAGGATGCCCTTCTAAGTGTTTAACGTTGAAATTCAGCAAAAGCAGTACAAAACTTACGTTTTGTCTGACAACTCGACCCGGGCGCGAGTCGAGGTTGTCCCTGAACGAGGTGGCATCATCACCCGATGGTCAATCGACGGGCAAGAGATTTTGTACTTAGACGAGACCCGCTTTACTGATCCTGGTCTGACCGTGCGGGGCGGTATTCCTATCCTGTTTCCCATTTGTGGCAACTTACCCGACAACACGTATACTCACAACGGGCAGTCCTACACCTTAAAGCAGCATGGTTTTGCCCGTAATTTACCCTGGGACGTTAGTCAAACTGAAAGCACTGCTAATGCCGGCATCACCTTGAAGTTGACGAGCAACGTTCAAACTTTGGCTGTTTACCCGTTTGAGTTTCAACTGGAGTTCACGTATATACTCCGGGGTAATTGCCTAGAATTGCAGCAGCAGGTTACTAACCTTAGTCGCGAATCAATGCCATTTTCGTTAGGGCTGCATCCCTACTTTTGTGCATCTGAGAAAAAACGCCTGGAATTTGAAATTCCTGCTGATCGCTTCCAAGACCAGCGGAGTCAGATTACCCATGAGTTTTCAAGGGGATTTGACTTTGATCTGGATGAGATAGATGTAATTTTTCGCGAACCAACGGCGAGTTCCGCAGCAGTTCAAGACTACAGCCGCAACCTGGAAGTTCAGCTTAGTTATGAAGATCCGTATTCGATGCTGGTGTTTTGGACGGTAAAGGGAAAAGATTTTTATTGTCTTGAACCCTGGACAGCTTCACGCAACGCGATCAGTACAGGCGATCGCCTCACATGGTTAAAACCATCTACAACGCTTACAACCAGCGTCCGGCTCATGGCTCTCAGTTTGTAACAGCTTCGCGCCGAGGCATTGGATACCTTTATTTAAGGCGAGTTAAGGTGAGCGAAGGAAAATATGAGTCTCACAAAACTATCTCAATCTGTGATACCTTAATTAATCGGTGCTGTAATATTGCACTTCCTTGGGTCGCTAGCTCAGTGGTAGAGCATTCGGCTTTTAACCGACTGGTCCTGGGTTCGAATCCCAGGCGACCCATAAATGCCATCTGTAGATTTTGGTAGTGGTATCAATGTAAGGATTTTTTGATGGGCGGGTTTAGCCCGCCCATCAAAAAAACCTTACCAATTTAGAACTACCGAAAAGGTAAAGCTGCGAGACTACGTGTCGGTTGAGGATGGGAGGCACGTATTATTCCAACGATGTTAAATCCCAGATGATGCAGTGACGGTCAGTAAGGGATTTTGATGCCAGTCCTCAAGGGATTTTGATGGAGGACTGGGCAAATTCCACATAAGCATTTATACTTACTTAAAAGGCTCGACTAAGATCAGCAGTCTAAGTATAGCTGTCGCCACAAAGGTTAGGACACTGGGATCAAAGGGGGTGTGGGGGCGTCCCCCAGCCAGGGGTTCCACCCCTGCACCCCGTTCTAACCAATCCGTCTATGGCTATAACTGGTAGTGGTATTGAGGTAAGGATTTTCAGATGGGCGGGCTAAACCCGCCCATCTGAAAATCCTTACAAGCTTAGGACTGCCTAAGTAACTTATTGCCTAAAACTTATTGCCTAATATTGCCCAATAATGAAGCTACTTCGAGCTGAGCAATCAGGTTTGAGTTAGGCTCCCACAGGGAGTAGAGAGTTCTTTGCTTCAATGCCTCAACCTGCCGCTCTGCGAATGGTGAAGACACAATTCACTGCGAATGGATAAAGTATCTTAAGATTGGCGTAAGAATTTTTTCTTGCTTTGACGCTTCGATATTATCTGACTTAATACCAACTAGGAGGAATTTCTATGGCGCTTGTGCCAATGCGACTGCTGCTGGATCACGCAGCCGAGAACGGCTACGGTATTCCTGCGTTCAACGTGAACAACATGGAGCAGATTCAAGCCATCATGCAGGCTGCTCATGAGACCGATAGCCCCGTGATTTTGCAAGCTTCTCGCGGCGCTCGCAAATATGCCGGCGAAAACTTCCTACGTCACCTGATCTTGGCCGCCGTCGAGACGTATCCTCATATCCCTATCGTGATGCACCAAGATCACGGTAACGAACCTGCTACCTGCTACTCTGCAATCAAAAATGGCTTCACCAGCGTCATGATGGACGGCTCGCTAGAAGCTGATGCAAAAACGCCTGCTAGCTACGACTACAACGTCGCAGTCACCAGTGAAGTGGTGAAAGTTGCCCATGCGATCGGTGCGTCTGTGGAAGGCGAACTCGGCTGCTTGGGTTCATTGGAAACGGGTAAAGGCGAAGCCGAAGACGGTCACGGCTTCGAGGGTGAATTGGATCATTCCCAACTTCTGACTGACCCCGATGAGGCTGTTGACTTTGTAGAGCGCACTCAAGTAGACGCGTTAGCAGTGGCGATCGGTACCAGCCACGGTGCCTACAAATTTACCCGCAAGCCTACAGGTGAAATTCTCGCCATCAGCCGCATTGAAGAAATTCACAACCGCCTGCCCAATACCCACTTGGTCATGCACGGTTCTTCTTCGGTACCCGAAGATTTGCTAGCCCTAATCAACCAATACGGTGGCACAATTCCTGAAACCTACGGCGTTCCTGTTGAGGAAATCCAGAAAGGTATCAAAAAAGGCGTACGCAAGGTCAATATCGATACCGATAACCGCTTGGCCATTACCGCAGCCGTTCGCGAAGCTTTGTTTACAAACACCAAGGAATTTGACCCTCGTCACTTCCTGAAGCCTTCGATTAAGTACATGCAGAAAGTTTGTGCCGATCGCTACAACGAATTCTGGGCTGCTGGAAACGCTAGCAAGATCAAGCAAATCTCGACGGATGACTATGCGGCTAAGTACGCCAAAGGCGAACTGACTCAAGTTGCCAAAAAGACCCTTGCCGTTTAAGACTCAATGAAACCGTGGATCAAACCAAAACTAGAAGTCTGAGTTCTGTGCGATCTAAGAGCCTTGGCCTTCAGTGTAGTTTCTCCAGTAACGTTGAGTCATTATTCACACGCTAACGATAGTAAAAAGCCAGCTCGACCTTGATTAAGGTCGAGCTGGCTTTTTACTATCTATTAGCCCTTCCGTCGCTGGTAATGGTATTGATGTAAGGATTTTTTGATGGGCGGGCTTCGCCCGTCCATCAAAAAATCCTTACCAATTTAAAACTACCCAGTCGCTAAACCTATTGGGGCACCTGCAAACAGGTCAGCATCCGCAACGTTGCTGCCGCTGCGTAGTTTCGCTGGGTCGCGGCATTGGGCGCAAACGCATTTCCCTGCTCGTTCAGAGGCGACGCCACACCGCAGAAGCTAGATAGCTCTGTAATGGTTGCGGCTGCCCAGTGATTGGTCGTGTCAGAAAACACGGTAGGCGGCTGAGTCGGGGATAAAATTGCCGACGAGCCGCGCGCCGTTCTAGCAAACTGAGCTGCTTTCCTCAATACCGCCATCATCTCTGCGCGGGTAACAGGTTGGGTGGGTCGGAAGGTGCTATCTTCGTAGCCGCTAACAATATTATTGTCACGAGCAAACTGGATTTTGGCAGCGCTCCAACGGGCGGAATTCACATCAGAGTAGGGATCAGCACTGGCTCTAGCAGGTAGTTGTAGGTTAACGCCAGGAGCCTTTGCGATCGCATCTAAAACCATCGAAACCAGTTGCTCCCGCGTCAGGGTAGCAAGAGGTCGGAAGGTGTTGTCTTCAAAGCCAGCGATGAATCCTGCCCCTACAGCACCTCGGATTTCAGTGGCGTAGATATCGCCAGCCACATCAGTAAATGTGATAGCGGGCGGTGTTGGAGTAGGTGTTGGAGTAGGTGTTGGAGTTGGTGTTGGAGTTGGTGTTGGCGTAGGTGTCGGCGTTGGGGTAGGAGTTGGCCTGGGGTTAGGATCTGTGGTGGTAGGAGGTGCTACACCTTCAAACGTGAGATAAACGTGCCCTAAAGTGCGATCGCCAAACGTTCGCTTCGTAAAGCGCCAACCCGGTTGCAAAATAATCTTAGTAAACTCGGTGTCCGTCGTGCCATTGACCCTACCAACTAGCAACTCAGGTAGTGAGCGACTGGTAGGAGTACCGACCAACAAGAGATCTCCATTCCGAGGTATTACCCGTAGACTGTAACCTAATCCTAGGTCTGTTCCATTTACACGGAGCGAGTAGCCATTACGGTCGGTACTACGAGAACAGATTCCGGTGAAATTAAACTGAAGCAACAGTGGCTCGACCCGCGTCGGCCTGACTCCACTTTCGCTCCAACACGGACGTGCATCAGAAACTTGTTCTAGCACGACGAGGCGACGAGCGGTAATACCAGGAGACGATAGGGCAATAAATCGATTCTGATCGACTTCTCGCTGGCCAAACTGGGTAGTAGCTGTGGGAGCACTAGGGATAGGCTCTGCTTGCTTTAAACCAGCAGCAATTGTAGAAAGAGGTAGAGATGCAGCGCCTAGTGCCACGGTAGCAAGCGCAAGAAAAGAAGAGCTTAAACGTTTCATAGCAGCGGATCAACAGCAATATTGGAGTTAAAAAGGAATTAAGCGTGAAGGCGAAACCAATGAGAATGAGATCGAAGGTAACTCACTCAACCGGGCTAAAACTAACCACGTCAGACCCAGAAAGTACAATAAACAGTTCGCGATTGGAGCGCTCAAACTGACAAAACACTGTCACGATCGCCTCTCCCCCCAGAGGTTGCTGGCTCACTACTTGAGAGCTAATAATTTGCTGAAAGGCTCCGTTTTCTGCCACGATATCGTTCCAGTTTTGGCGTAATGTGCGGTCAGTTACGTCTTGGGCAACGACTCCATAACCCTCAGCAGCATCTGCGAACTGTTGCTGGCCTAACTGGGTCACAAAGTCTTCGGCGATTGTCGTCAAACTAGAAGATTGGGAGATTACAGTTGGCTGTTGTAAGACTGATGGGTCTTGCACTAATGCGGGTAGCGTATTCACTGCCATTACAACAGGAACCAGCATGGAGAAGAGGTTTGTCTTCATAAAAGTTTCCCTTAAGTTTTTCCTAGGTGGATAAAGGCCGGATTCTTTTAGAAATGACTATCATGCCAACTAGATTGTGCCCGGTTTTTTCTACTTGAGTCTTGACAAAAATCTTAAACTGTAAATCCTACGGTTTAGCCTCGTGTAGAAGGAAGGTTAAGGGGTATTTGCCACTGACTCTGCGGAGCGTGAACTAACAAAGTGATAGCTTTTTGTAAAAAAGTAGCTAAACCGCTTCTTCACAAAAAACTACTACACAGGACTTATGCGCCATTACGAAAAATTAGTGTTCTGCATCATGTTACAGACGTATAACCTCTAAATGCATCAGTCCTATTGGTTAAATAACTCAAACATTTGACGACAGAAGTCTTTCAGTTTTTCCCGATTTTCTTCAACGGGTAGGTGGGAACCTAAAAACTGCCAGCTTTCTACCGTTGAGAGCCGCCATTGCTCGCCCTGATGCGTGAAGCCTACCGCCTCAACCCCGATCGCCCGCCGAGATTGGGTTGAAGCATCTTCAAAAAAGCGGATCTGAACCAAGATGCTGCGCGCTTGGAACCTAGGACTCCATCCGGGTAGGTGGAAACCAATGTCGATTGAATCAGGGTCGATTAGCTCTCGGGTGTCAGGATCATTTGCCCAGGGTTTGAGGTCTGCGCGCGCATCAGGAAATTGAGCCTTAAATAAATTAACCAAGGCAGCAATTTTTGTTGTAACTTCAAGCCCTCTTGCCTGTTCCGCTGCGTTCACTGACTCCCTCCCACAATTGGTATGGCGCTAAGCACCTAGATTAAGATTTGATTTCTTCTTTGTAGAAGTCCTACTGCGCGAGGCTTCAACATCCCACCCAGTTGCCCTTCAGCATGTGCGCGTGGGTTACACCGACATGTCAAAAAAGATTGCTAGGTACAAAATTCGGTAGTCCTCAACTTGTGTAGTCCTCAATTTGTAAGGATTTTTTGAAGCGTGGGCTGCGCCCGCACTTCAAAAAAAATCACACCCAGATTAAGCAATGCCAGAGATTCCTAGATAGAGAGCTAAGTTTAGACTAGAACTCCTGCATGAATGTCTTTTTGAGGGCGTGAATCGTTTCCCGACGATGCCGGGAAACGATTCACGTAGGAGGTCTACTATTACGAATTATGTTCTAACAGATGCCGCAGCAGGATAGTGATTCTCAACACGATTTTGAGGAACTAAAGTTTTTGCTAGGGCATAATCAGACTATTTTGGGGCAAACAATCCTCTAGGCGGACGTGTTTTACTCTGCAAAGTCAAAACAACTGGCTCTCAGTTACTACAGTCAGGTAGCATGATGATTGCTCTAGGGGATAAATCCCATGAAATTTAGTGACTTATTGCCAACCTTGGCGGCGATCGCCCCACCCATTGACTCTAACTCCGCTGCCGATCCAGACCTGGTTGGAGTGGAGGCGATCGATGTTGCCACCTCCGGCAGCCTTAGCTATGTCGAAGGGGCTAAGTTTAGGTCACAGGTTGGCACTACCCACGCCAGCGCCCTCATTTTGCCGCACGATGAAAAACTACAGCACCTTGCCACAGAACGCGGCATTGCCTGGGTAACCGCGACCGACCCCCGTCTGATGTTTGCGGCTGCGATCGCCTTATTCTACCAACCGTTCCGGCCTGCCCCTGGCATTCACCCCACGGCTGTGATTGATCCGTCAGTGCAGTTGGGCGATCGCGTTGCTGTAGGGGCACATGTGGTAATTCAACCCGGTGTCACCATTGGCAATGAGGTGTGTATTCATCCCAATGTTGTGATCTATCCCGGTGTAGTAGTGGGCGATCGCACTATTCTGCACGCCAACTGCGTCATCCACGAACGCAGCCAAATCGGGGCAGACTGCGTCATCCATAGTGGAGCGGCGATCGGCTCAGAGGGGTTTGGCTTTGTACCCACTCGCAACGGCTGGTTCAAGATGGAACAATCGGGCTGCACAGTGCTCGAAGCTGGTGTAGAAGTTGGCTGTAATGCCACCATCGACCGTCCCTCCGTTGGCGAAACTCGTATTCGGCGTAATACCAAGCTCGACAACCTCGTCCATGTTGCCCATGGTTGTCAGATTGGCGAAGGCTGCGCCATGGCCGCGCAGGGCGGGTTGGCAGGCGGAGTACGACTGGGAAACCGGGTACTTTTGGGGGGACAGGTGGGTATTTCTAACCAGGTGCAGGTAGGCGATGGCACCCAAGCCGCCGCCCAGACGGGCATCACCAGCGACCTCGCACCGGGTTCTGTAGTAATGGGCACCCCCGCTGTTCCCTTTCGTCAGTTTTGGAAAACCGCCGCGCTCTGGAACCGCCTTCCAGACATGTATCAAACGCTGAAGCACCTAAAGCAGCGATCAGATGAGAACTCTTAGCCATCAAATCTCAAGCCCTGTGCCGCCCGTACAGCAAGCAGCCTAGGGCTTGAGATCTGGATTTTATTTAGGTTGAACTACCTATTTTGGCGTGTAATGTACTGCAAATTGCGCCGAGATGCAGTAATAGTGTTGTGTAGGATTCAGTGTTTTATAGGACTAGTGTTTTATAGGACTAGTGTGGTGCGAATCACAGCCTGCTCCATTTCACAGAAGCTCGTTCCACAAAGATTTCCAAACCAAATTAACAGAACCTATCCGATCGCGCTACTCGACTCAAAACCATGCAATTGACTCCACAAGAAAAAGATAAACTCCTGATCTTTACGGCAGCTCTCGTAGCAGAGCGCCGCAAAGCAAAAGGTCTTAAGCTCAACTATCCCGAATCCGTTGCCTTTATTTCTGCGGCCATTTTGGAGGGGGCACGGGAGGGACGTACCGTCGCTGATTTGATGACCTACGGTACCACGCTGCTGGCGCAAACTGAGGTCATGGATGGGATTGCCGACATGCTACACGAGGTTCAGATAGAAGCAACGTTTCCAGATGGCACTAAGTTGGTCACCGTTCACAACCCCATTCGTTAATGTCTCGATACCGATACAAATCCTATTCCTGCAAAGATATCTATGATCCCTGGAGAACTGTTGGTAGAAGTCGGTGAAATTGAACTGAATGCGGGACGTGAGACCATAACTCTGGCAGTCGCGAATACGGGCGATCGCCCCATTCAGGTGGGGTCTCACTTCCACTTTTTTGAAGTCAACGCCGCCCTAACGTTTGACCGAGCACAAGCACGAGGCACCCGCCTAGATATTCCTGCCGGTACCGCCGTTCGGTTTGAACCGGGTGATGAAAAAGAAGTCACCCTCGTTCCCTTTGTTGGCAGTCGCCACGTCTATGGTCTAAACGGGTTAATTAATGGCCCCCTTGATCTGGAAGAGCCTAAAGATGTGGAAGAGCCTAAAAAGGATAGCGCTACCAAAAAAAGCGCCAAAAAATCAGACCACAAAAAGAAAAAGTAAGGTTGTTGAGCCAAGCAGCGTCATGATCCCCGTTCATCTGCCTGGGCTTTTGCCCTGAATGGCAGGAGCAGTTGCCAGCCGTTGTGCGCCAGTTTTCATATGCTCAATGTCAGCGTCTGACCAGGGGCGGCTCTCTGTACAATGATGGGCTACTAACAGTCCCCACAACCCTTTAGCAGTCAAAATTGGCACAACCAAATTGGCTCGCACCTGCAACGTTCGGAGAAAATCTTGGTGGCAATCTTGAATCGGTTCGTGTTCAATATCGGCGATCGCCCGCACCCGTCTGGCCAAATATAGACCCGCATAGTCCTGGTTAAAGTACAGATCTGGCCCAGTAGAGCCAAGAATTGAAAATTCAGGCGCACTTAAGGCTTCAAACGTCACCTGCCCTTCCCACTGACGATAAAAGTAGTACAACACCACCCGATCGACCTAGAGCTGCGATCGCAGCGCATTGGCAGTCTGCTGCACCACCTGGTCGCGTTCCAGCGTCTGGCTGAGGTGATCAACCACTCGCTCTAGGCCCCGATCGTAGCGTTCGCGAGGTGGTAGAGACTGGGGATTGGAATCAGTTGACATATATCCACCATCTAATGAGCCGCATGTTTTAAGATGTCATCGGCCGTGTTTTTCGGTTGTTTCAGATTTTTCAGAGGCTACCTATGACCAGTCAACCTCCCATTCCAGTTGTCGTTAATGGTGCCACGGGCAAGATGGGTCGAGAGGCCGTGAAGGCGATCGCCGCCGCTGACGATATGACGCTGGTGGGAGCGATCGCCCGCAACCCCAAATACGTTGGTGAAGACATTGGCGAGGTCGTAGGCTGTGGGGCGCTAGAAGTGCCTATTCTGGCAGATTTACAGGGAACATTGGCAATGGCATCCCAGGAAAAGCAGCCTGCGGTCATGGTCGATTTCACCCATCCCGACAGCGTCTACGAAAATGCGCGAGCGGCGATCGCCTATGGGGTGCGCCCCGTTGTGGGCACCACCGGACTCAGCCCCAATCAGCTTCAAGATCTCGCAGACTTTGCCGACAAAGCCAGTACAGGCTGTTTAGTCATTCCCAACTTTTCGATTGGGGTAGTGCTGCTGCAACAGGCCGCCATTCAAGCATCGCGCTACTTCGACCACGTAGAAATTATTGAGCTGCACCACAATCAAAAAGCCGATGCTCCCAGCGGCACCGCCATTCAAACGGCTCAACTGCTAGCCGAGCTGGGTAAAACCTTTAACCCACCCGCCGTTGAAGAAACCGAAAAAATGCCTGGAGCACGCGGCACACTAGCTGCTGAAGGCATTCGCATCCACAGCGTTCGGTTACCCGGTCTGATTGCTCACCAAGAAGTGATATTTGGTGCGCCGGGACAGCTTTATACTCTGCGACACGACACCAGCGATCGCGCCAGTTACATGCCCGGTGTGCTGCTGGCAATTCGCCATGTGCTTCAGTTAAAATCGTTGGTATATGGGTTAGAAAAACTGCTGTAAGGTCATCTATAGCCATAGACGGATTGGTTAGGACGGGGTGCAGGGGTGGACCCCTGGCTGGGGGCAAAGCCCCCACACCCCCCTTTGATCCCAGTGTCCTAACGTTTGTGGCGACGGCTATAACAGGTGGAGATTAAATGACACACCATATAAAACTCCAAAAAAATGCCTGACCCCATAAGCCCCCGGGGTCAGGCAATTCACCTGTAAGGACGCCTCTTGTTCAGAAAGACTGAACGACTTGATTGCCCCCTAGTCGTTCAGAACATTCCAAGCTACGTTCTCCAGAGTTGCTCCCATTGTGCGCGGTCGAAGGGTGTTAAGACTTCGAGAGTTCTACGGATTTTTTTTACGTCTAAACCTTAAAGCTTTGAATAGCGATGCGTAAATCTTCTGACTGTCTACTATTTATGTGTAGCAATACGCAACGAAGTTAGGACAATATTTTTTCTGAGAGCCAAGCTCCACACGGCTCTCAGAAAAAAATCAATCGGACTTAATCGCGTAACGCCATACAACCCATTCGGACAAATGTTAGGCTCGAAGGTATAGCACGGCGCTACAAGATTGGGTTGAGATCTTTTTGTGTGAAATCCCCGCGCCATGGAAATTCTATACAAAAAGGATTGCCCTAACCCATACGTGTGGCGCTATAGCGCTATATTTAAGCCTTGCTGCTGTTAGTGAGCCGCACCTAACTAAACTATGCTCATTCCCATCACCCGCGAGAAAGTTAAAGAACTTATTCCCGTTGTAGCCACAGCAGAACAGTACCGCTATTACTGGGGCAAGCCATCAGATATATTAGGGCGGTTGCTGATCTCTTTGCTTGGAGCACTGCTCAGTTTAGCGCTTCAACTTGTTTTGCCCCAAGGGTTTGAGGTCGTGGAGTTTAGTTTGGCAATTGTGTTTGCGCTGTATTGGCTGTGGCGTCCGGCCTATCGCGCAGGGCGGCGCAATGTCGAGTATCGGCGCTATCAGTATGGTGGGTTTTGGCGCGGTGAAGTCACCGATGTGTTTATTACCGAAGAGCTGATTGGCAAAGAAGAAACGGTCAATAAGCAGGGCGAACTTGTCGTCATCGAAAATCGAGAGCGACGATTGAATCTAGATGTAGAAGATGAGACGGGCTTTACAACCAGTCTTCAAGTGCCGCTCAAGCTCGACCATCGGGTGATTCGTCCCGGAGACGCTGCCGAACTGTTGGTCATGTCTAATCGGCCTGACCTGAGTCGAATTATGCAGATATCTGATGTGTATCTCTCAGACTATGGAGCCTGGGTCAGCGACTATCCCCACCTGAAGCGAGATTCGTTTATAGCGGTCAGTCGTGAGCTGAACCGTCGCAGCACGCCTAAACCACCGCAGCGCAAGCCGAGGCGATCGCAAAATCGACGGTAGACTCTCATGTAGCGCTCCAGGTAACTCCTTAGGCTAAACCGCTAACCCATCCGATCGCCGCAGCACAGACAGATCTTCTGCATCCAATTCGACAGGGGTACCGCTACGAATTAGCTCGGCAAAATCTTCATTGGGTACCATGAGGCAGAGCGCATAGAGGCGGCCCGTGCCGACATTTTCTACTTCATGCGTTCCCATCGCTGGCACTAAAAGGCTGTCTCCGGCTCGAATGTGCGCCGATTTGCCATCGCAGGTGGCAATCCCTTCTCCTTTGAGAACAAAAAACATTTCTACTGCCATTTGGTGACGGTTGGGCGGCGTTTTTCCGCCAACATCAAAGATTTCGACGCAGTAGGTTAGCGACATATTGGCGATCGTGGGGTCAAAGACGATCGCCAATCGATTGGTATCGTGAGGGCTAATCCGAAATGCTTGGTAGTCGCCAGGGGTCTTAATTACGGGAATGACGCAGCTATCCACAGTCATGGGCAGAGTCTCCTTTGGCAGCAGTCAGCACAGTATGAGAATCGGTCACGAACCCAAAGCACTGTTTAACGTTGTAAAGCGTAGCTTGCCAGCAATAGTCTGGTGATGTGGTGGCGGTGCAGTCACTCAGCAAAATGCAATCGTAGCCTAAGAAGTTAGCATCTTGCAGTGTTGTCAGCACACACTGATCGGCATTAACACCTGCAAAGAACAGAGTCGTTTTACCTAAATTCCGCAGGATGCTGTCTAGGGGAGTATCCCAGAAGCCACTCATGCGATATTTATCGACTTTGATATCCATTGGGGTTTGTTCTAGTTCATCCACCACAGCAGCAGCCCAACTGTCTTTCGTCAGCACAGGGGCGCTATTTTTGGGTAGGGGGTCGCCCAGCCCCACGCCATCGCCAGTGGGATTATAAACGTGACGGGCGGCGGCGCTAATGTTGAGTAGATCGGGTCGATTGCCCCAGTTAATCCAAATAATGGGAACTGAGAGGGCGCGGAGTGCAGGCAGACAGGTCTGAAGCGAAGTAACGGCGGTACGGGTGGGGGTAACGTCAACTCCAATGTGCGCCAGCCAGCCATCGGGATGGCAAAAGTCGTTTTGCATATCGATCACTAGCATGGCCGCCTTGGCCAGATCGATCCGCAGCGTTTTTGTGGCGGTTGGCAGCGTGATGGGATGTGGCTCTAACGGAGGGCGGGTGATATCAGCCATGTCGGCATCGACATACCAGGCGGTAGGTGGGGTGCCAAGGGTGCGGAGCGATCGCGTCATAATGTCTCAGGTAGATCCGGGGTCTCTTGGGCTTTATGATCACACAGCAGAGTAAACATGGTTTAGTCGTACGGCAAAAGGCGATCGCATTCAGTAGTGACCGACACGCTGCTGTCCCAAATGTGCTGTTGATTGGTTTGACCCATGTGCGACGCACACGGGTCAAACCAATCAACAGCACGCCTAGAACGGCTTACTCACCACAGTAGGCAATTAAGTCAATTTCGACATCGCCAAAGCCTGCCAGAGCCGTGACACCAACGGTCGTGCGTCCTGGTAGGTGACCTGCGGCGAAATAAGACTTGTAAATGTCATTAACCGTTTCAAAGAAGCGAAAATCTGTGACAAAAATGCGCGCCATAGCCACCTTGTTAAAACTGCTGCCAGAGTGTTCTAGTACCAGTTTCAGATTTTCCATCACGCGAATCGTTTGTTCGTCGATTGGTCCACGCACGACCTGTCCCGTTTGGGGATCTTCTGCAAGCTGCCCCGTGACAAACAGCAGATCTCCTACCCGTACCGCATGACAATAGGGTGCAACGGCTGGGAGAACGTTTTCGGGCAGGGTGATGTATTGAAGCATGGGTTGGGAGGTTAAGGGAAATTAGGAACAATTTGGGCGTCACGCTGAGCGCGACACACAAATATACTCTCTCTTTCGTATCCCCTCAACACACGCGGTGCAATAACACGCTCGGTAGTCCTAAACTTGTAAGGATTTTCAGATGGGCGGGCGAAGCCCATCTGAAAATCCTTACCTTAATACCACTACCACACGCTCTATTGTGGAATACATAGATTCTGATTCATGAAGGATAGTTTGTTTTGGGCAGCTACATTATTCAGCAGGTTCTGATCCCCGTTGGGCAAGGTTACGAAACAGTAGATGTGCAAATTGAGGGGGAGACGATCGCCGCGATCGCCCCCCACCTAGAGCCAACTGGCACAGTAATTGACGGACAGCATAAACTGCTGCTGCCGGGATTCGTCAATGCCCATACTCATTCGTCTGAACTATGGCAGCGAGGTGCCATTGCGCCATTGCCACTGGAACTTTGGCTAGCCGAACTGTGTGACTTTGCCCCGCTAAATCTAGAGCAGGTCTACTTGAGTGCCTTAGGCACCGCCGTCGAAACGCTATTGTCTGGCGGCACAACCGTTGTCGATCACTTGACCTTGATCCCTGGACACGAGAAAGAAACGGTAGCAGCCGCAGTGCGGGCGTATCAGGAGGTGGGGATTCAGGCGTTTGTAGGGCCGCTGATTCAAGACCAATCCCTTACGACCTGTTTGCCCTCTGGGGGCGACGTGCGTACCCATGCGCCGCATGACATGAGCGCACAAGACAACTTGGACTTAATGGCTGAGGTGGTAGCCAGTTTTCACCGCCCTCAATCGGGCATCCACATTATGCTGGCTCCAACTGGCCTGCAACTCTGCTCTGATGAACTATTTGAGGGCTGTGTGGAGTTGAGCGATCGCCATACCCTGTGTCGCCACACCCACTTGCTGGAATCTAAAGTGCAGCAAATACAGGCCTACGAAAAGTATGGGTGCAGCGCCGTCGAACAGCTTCAGCGGCTGGGGTTTTTGGGTGCTAGTACATCTTTAGCCCACTGTATTTGGCTAGACGATGCCGATATTGCCATTTTGGCAGACACCCACTCTACAGTGGTTCACAATCCCCTCAGTAATCTGCGGTTAGGCAGCGGCATTGCCCCTATTTTGAAATATCGGCAGGCCGGGGTGAATGTGACGTTCGGCTGCGATGGCTCTGCTAGTAACGATTCTCAAGATGTTTTAGAAGCAGTTAAGCTGGGCTGCATTTTGCACAACACCACAGATTTTGACTACCGCCACTGGATTACCCCCCGTGAGGCAATCCAGATGGCAACGTTGGGCGGTGCAACCGGACTAAATGTGGCCGATCAGATCGGGTCATTAGCCGTTGGTAAGCAAGCAGACCTGGCGCTCTATGACCTGACCAGCCTATCGCTGCTGCCTCGCACTGATCCGATTGGGCTATTGGTACTGGGTCGCCCTACCCAGGCAGTCCACAGCGTTTGGGTGAAGGGTCGTTTGGTCGTAAAACAGGGCGAGATGGCTACTATCGACCTGGCAGAACTGCGGCGAGAGCTATTTGCCCGCAGCCAGTGGGATGGCGTTGGCTTGCCTGTGCAGAGCGCGGATCGCACCTCGGCGTTACTGCAAGAAATGGAAGCCCCCTATCGTCGGGTCATGGGTCTGCCGGAATGATTGGCCTGACTCAGAGATATCAATAGTTTAGATATCCAAACAGGAGGCAGCGATCGCTCTCATGCCCAAGTTAAATCTGCGAGCCTGAATCGATCAGGGGCGATCGTCCTCCAAAAGTGGGCAAGCGGACAATACTGATGCAACTTGCCTAGATTATGGACGCCTTGCTACTAGATGCTTTTCTAATAAGCGTTGGAAGGTCGTTAACGTTTTTTGGTAAGATTCATCGTCTAGCAGCGTCAGATTATGGTCTAATCCTGCTACCCAAAGAGACATTTTAGGCTCCAGTGCCGCTTGATACAGGGCTTGAGCGTGTTGAATTGGAATGGTTTGGTCAGCTTGGCCATGCATGATTAGCACAGGGCAATCAACGTTTGGCAGTTTGTCGAGGTTGGCAAATTTGTCGAACGGAAACATAGGAAACGGGATAACGACCCGAAAAGCAGATGTAAAGGTACTTTCCAAAATCAACCCCGCAACCGGATGCCGACTCGCCAGTTCAACGGCTGAACCGCCTCCTACCGATCGCCCGTACACAATAATTTGCTGAGCCGGGATGTTAAGGTGTTGGGTGAGGTAGAGATAAGCCGCATCAGCATCGTGATAGGCATTGCGTTCACTGGGGTAACCGTCACTTGTGCCATACCCACGATAATCATAGGCAAAAACACTAAATTTCCAGCTATGCAGGCGATGTAAAAAAGGACGAACGTCACCTAGATCTTCGGCATTACCGTGGATGTAGAGCACGGTATAGGCAGCTTGAGGATTGGATAAATAGATAGCTGAAATCTGCTCTGTAGCGGTGACGGATAGTTTAAGAATATCGTTGGTGTCTTGGTAGCTAGGAGGCTGAGGCAGAAAGATCATGCTGTCTGCACGAAAGAAGACATAAAGCCCAGTGCAAGTGTAAATAAACAGTAGCGATCGCACCAATCGTTTCCAACTTAGTTCTCCAAGGAGCAATTTCCTTAAGGGCAATGGAGGCATGGCTGTTTACGGCAAACGGTACTAACTACTGCAATAACTAGATAATGCCCCACTCTCACGATGCATCAGTGCGTTTGATCCGATCGCCTTATAGAACTTTAAAAAAGCTGGACTAGTCGTTGCAGAACTGCGATCGCCGCCACTGATCTAATTTAAGGTACCCACGATCGCATGTAGAGCAATGACAATGCCATTGCAACTCAATACAATGCTATTGCAAAAACTACAACGCTATTGTGAGCCATCACAATGCGATCGCGATCGCCCGCTTCAAATTGCGATCGATTCAATCGAATGGGTGAACTTGGCTGTGCTAGTACAGAGGCGATCGCGTAACGTTTGCAATTGCCAGATACCCGTTGCAACTCACCGATCGCTTATTTTTGTCCCAGTGCATTGGGACTTATGGAGAGACGGCACATATTCATAACCGAGTTCAAGTGCATTACAAAAGCTATTAAGGCTATTCAGCAACGCATTATAGTAAGGGTAAGCATCGTCTTGTTCATCTTGAAGATACCCATACAAGGTCAGTTCTGGCTCTGGGGCTAGATGCTCCTTTGGAACATTTAAGCCTGCTTCGGTTAAGCGCGTAGCTGCGATCGCAACTAACAACGACCCAACTGTATTTGTCTTACCATGGTGAAGATCTTCCAGCCCCGGCAGGATTAACTCTGCTCCCGGCAATTCATTGAGATTCATGACTGACCTGCCTCTGGGTTACCGTCAAGACGTTTGATGAAGTTTTCGACTCTACTTCTCAGCACATCAGGGTTAAGAGCAGGAAATTGGATTAATTCAGGTGCTATAGCTTCAAAGCAGTCCCGTAGCTCTCTCAAAGCAAATAATTTCTGTTCATACATGGCTTGAACATCTTTAATGTCACGGTCAAATCCCCTGGATAGTTTAGAGAGCGCTTGAGCTGTAAAGTCATAGTGATAAAACGAAATTTGACCTTGCTTGGCAATGAATACGCTCCTGTCACGCCATCCCGGAAGAGGGGGTAAGAAATCCTGTGGAGAAGCTAGTTCGATATTGATATTCAATTCTTGTTTGAGTTTTGCAATAGCTTGGAAAATTCCCAGAGGTTCAGGATCCAGACGAATATCGACGTCAACCGTTGAACTACGCCATCCAATCAGTAGGGCACTAGCGCCACCTGTAAAGTAAATACAGCCTGAACCCTGGGCTTCTCGACCCAGGACTTGCATCAGCTTTTTTATCTTCTGAGAGTCAACGTTTGGGCGCATAGTCGGCATACGTATTTAAACAGCGACAGATCTCCTCGAACTCCCCATTAATCTGCCTCAATTTTATATGAGTGCGATCGGCTTTGCCGTCTCGTAGAAAATCGTCCCACTCAAGTCTTGAGGCCAAACACAGAATGGCTTCATCCCGTTCCCATCAGCGCAGTGGTCAGTAGGCAACTACTCGCCCCTTACTCCAGCAAACAAGCAAACAAATCCTTGACTGTAAGGTGCAACTCACTGGCATGGGAAGGGCAGAATCTGGCTCATCAAAGTTCCTGGTTCAGATCGGTAATAGATCTCAGCGCAACTTCTTTGCGAAGGATTTAAGCGTATAGCAATTGGTTTCTAATCTCATCAGCCATCAAGGTATTCACTAAAATGCCAATCCTTTTGCCGTCTCGTAGAGAATCGCCCCAGTCTAATTGGTTAATTTGGCTGTGCTACGTTGAGGGCGATCGCATTGAGTAGTTTATCAAGGTGCATCATAGTGCACTCACAAAATTGGCGATCGCACCCGATACCGGGAAGGGTGGGTTTTGTTGAGCAGTTGACGGCAACACGGGTTACGTACTGGCTGAACCCACCCCTACGGGCGATCGCCCTCATCAATTGACTAAACCAGTGCGTTTGGCTTTGCCGTCTCGTAGAGAATCGCCCTCACCACTCAACCTCGCTATACTCCAACCTCTGCCACCCACAAATGACCTCTCAGTAACAGACACCTCGAATCAAGGCAGACAGCTAACGTTATCCATCACCCGCCGCACATAGCCTTTGCCTCATAGCCAATAAACTCTCGGCGATCGGTGTGCATGGGTATGTTAGCTTACGTCCTTCTGGCAAAAACTTGAGTAACAAGATTCCACTGCTCATCAGCCATCCTTTAGTGCAGCATCTGGAACGATCCCGAATTCTGGGATACCGGTGAGTCTAAGGACAACTCCACCCGTTCCATCAGGCGAGGAATGTAGCGATAGAAGCGTTCGTTGCGTAGCTGCATGGCATCGACAGTGCAACTGCCACAATGTTCCTCTGGCGGTGGAACAGCAACCGATCGCACCACCTCATCCGACACCCCACCCCAGGGCAGATGTCCCTCCGGAGCCTGCAAGGAGTAGGTCAGCTCCGACTCATTCAACCAGTCACTGCTGATGAAGTCAACCTCAGAGCGAGGAGCAGCGAGTTTCCAGCCGACGCGATCGCGAAAGGCATTGATAGCCGCTTCACTATTGTTAGGGTGATCGGCCAGCGCTTGCTGCCAAAGACGCAACTGAACACTGAGTCCAAACCGTCCGTTGCTGGCCGTTAGCCACATCTGGTCAATGACACGAATCAGCTCCGGCTGCATCAATACTGGATCAAACGGCGGCAGTAAGGCCGACTCCGGGGCAAGCAACCGCCGGGTTTCTCTATCGGCAGCAGCCCAGTCCTCAGCCTGGAGTCGTTCTTGTAACAGTGTCAACTGCTCGTCAACAGCCCTGTCAAGATCGGCATTCTCAGTCTGGCAGGTGCCCACCGTTGAGCGCACGTACTCACTAGGGCGCAAGTAGTGGACAGTCTGCATCTGCCGGGGCTGTCCGCTGGTGGGACGCAGACTGACGTAGAGTCCATGCACCGAGGCTGGTGTCCCGTACAGGCGATCGGCATTGTTGGGCTGACCGCGAAACGTTGCTTCAAAGGGCAGTTGAGAATAGTCAGCATCAGGAGCCAACTGCTCATAATCACTCAAAGCAGAAGCATTGAGCAAGGTTTGAACGCGGCCATTTTGATCTTGCCACTGCACCGTTAGGGTCAAGGTTGTTCCAACCGGGTTTTGAGGAATTTCTGCCGCAGTGATCTCCGGCAGGCTGCCCGTCAGTCGGTAGGTCAAACTCACTCCCTGGCTCAGAGAAACCATCGTTTGACAGGTGACCCTGTAAGGTCTGGTCTGGGCATCCACGGGTGGCGTCGTAGCTGTTACTAGAGCCACCGTCAAGACACAGCTTAACGGCTTCAGAATTAGCATTTTAAACATGAGCAAGCACCTCTAAAACAGCGCATAACTTAAAAGTGGGAAAATTTTAATCCACAAATCGGTTGAAACCTTTATGTCCTGTAACTGCTGTTCTGTAAGGCTTTCCACCTTAAAGTATATGCCTTCAAAACAAACACACGATCCCAATGCGATCGCTCATTTGCATCCAACAGAATACGAGCTTCTGTCAGTATTAATCACTTCGTATCAGCCACTTTTTTCGTTGCGTAAATTGATACGAGACCTTGTTGTTTAGAATCCGTTTGAAGAGTGGATCTTTTTACGGTTGTTCCAAACTATCTAATCTTCCGCTGTTGAGCCACAACACCGTAAAACTAGACTTACTAAAACTAGCGAAAGGGGCGATCGCGTCTTACCATCCCGACCCTCAACCACATTGAACGTAACCATAAAGCCATAAGGGCTATATTTTCTTTGGCAGCAAGCAAGCTAACGTTCTCCCTCACCGGACGTAGATAACCTTTGCAGTTCAATCAACTATATTTGGGCGTTCCGGCGCAGTGCAGTTGTTAGGTTTTATTGTTTTCCAAGGTTATGACTACACTTCCCTTCTTGTGTCCTTGTTCGACATAACTGTGAGCCTCAGTAGTCTGTTCTAAACGGTAACGTCTATCTATGACCGCTTTTATCTTTCCTCCCTCAATTAGCTCTTTGAGGAAGATGAGATCGTCTTTCCGCTCGATCGCCATCCCACCGATTACTTTCTTGCTACTGGTCATCGAAACCCATAACCCTCGAAGTATCGAGAATAGATCAATGTGGACAGCTCTGAGATAGATTCCGTTTTGTTTTAGTGATCTTAAACAACCTGAAAATGGACTTCTTCCTATCGTGTCAAAAACAATATCGTAGGTCTTGCCGCTTTTGGTAAAGTCCTCTTTGGTGTAATCAATAACCTTGTCGGCTCCCAGAGATTTCACCAATTCCAAATTTGCCGTACTACATACCCCAGTCACTTCTGTCCCAAAGAATTTGGCAAGCTGTACGGCAGCCGTACCTAAAGCTCCAGAAGCCCCATAGATCAGAACTTTTTGTCCACTCTGAATATTTCCCTTGTCTCTCAGGAAAAGCAATGAGGTTGTTGCTCCAAAAGGAATGGCGGCGGCTTCCTCATAGGTCATATTGATAGGTTTGATCGCAACTGCTGCTGTTTCAGATAAACAGATGTACTCAGCGTTAGCACCAAGACTAGTTCCTGCTCCAGCAAAGACCTGATCACCTTCTTTAAAGAGTTTTACATTTTTGCCTATTGCTTCAATTTCTCCGGCCAGCTCAGACCCTAGTATCGTGTTTTTCTTAGGTCTTTTGAAGCCATAGAAAAACCTTATGGGAAATGGGTCACATTTTCGTATGCGTACATCCGCTGAAGTTACTGTAGTCGCATATATTCTGATCAGTACTTGGTTTTCCCTAGGAGTAGGTTTTTCTACCTCCTTTAGCTCCATAACCTCAGATGAGCCGTACTCTGTGCAGATAATCGCTTTCATGAATGCTCCTCCAAGGTATCTTTGGTATGGTTCACCACAATCTTCTATCCAATGAGTTGGCAATTTGAGCCATTAATGCTGTTCCTACACCTTGACTTCTCATCTCCTCATCCACATACAGATCATCAATCCAAATGCTTGGCTGTCCTGAAAATGATGAGTACCTGAATCCATATAATGCAAAGCCGACTTCATGCGCTGAAAACTCTGCAAACAAAACGTAAGAAAAGGGAATTATTTCGGAAAGTGTTTTGCGTATTTTGTCTTCGGATACTTGCAGCACACCAGAGAATGCACCAATGTTTCGGTCAAACTCTGATTTCTTATGAATGAATGAGGAAATCAGTGATACATCATCAGGAGTGGCAGATATAACTTTCATCGATTAATTCACAATCAATTCAGAATTTCTCTTTGTTAGGCCACCATACCGATATGGGCAGCAATGATATGCCAAGTCCCCCTAGAAGAGACAGCCCAAACGCGCGTGAAACGAAAGTCCCCATTTGCAGGGCTGCCATTGTAGCTACCTGATATTTGCATTCGGACTGAAACGATCGCCACCTCTCCATGGATTTGAATATGCTGTTCAGAAGGTTTCAACTCGTTCATCTTAATCAAACCAGATTCGTGAGCAGCTAGATCATCTTGTTTTTCTAATAATTCCCCAAGATGACTGGTGATGATAATTTCGGGGGCGGGGAGTTCATTCAAAACGCTGACATTAGAAGCAAGCATTGCCTGCCTGAGCCGTTCTTCGATGTTGATAATCTGAGTTTCAACTGTTTCAGTCATGGTGCTTCTTTCCTGAACATCAACCAACAAACTTGAAATGCCCCACTGAAGACTCGCGGCATAACAACTTATTAGACGGAAACTTTCCGTATATCACCCTTAAATCAAGTGGATCGGATCGAGTGCATCCCAGTTTTGCAAATTTGACCACTGCTCCGCAGAAGCAAGCTACATCCCCCAGCCCCTTCTCCTAAAACGGGAGAAGAGGTGCAGGATCAAAGTCCCTCTCCCGCTCTGGGAGAGGGCTTAAAGCCTTCGGCATACATGAAAAGGGTGAGGGTTACAAAAGTGGGATGCACCCGATCGGATCGATCAGGGTAGAGTTTGGGCGATCGCCTCTGTTTCTGGCATTG
>JBBQFG010000031.1:0-29645 GCA_038321765.1 Elainellales cyanobacterium | reverse complement strand
CAGCACCGCATCCATCAAATCAAAGACTGCGTCCCTGGCTTTTCCCAGATTGTCATACAGGGCTTGGCGAAATTGCTGAAGTTGTTTGAAAATCATGAGGTCAATGTGATTAACACTTCATTGACCTTACGGCAGTCGGTGGCTCTCATTGACTGCCTCTCTCTTCAAAGTTAGTCCAAACTAAAGTAGGTAAGTAGGTGGGCTTAATTAAATATAAGATTCTAAAACCCTGCACCGCCCGCACAGCAGGCGGTGCAGGGTTTTAGAATTTGGTTTTTATTTAGGTTGAACTACTTAGCGGTATTGAGGTAAGGATTTTTTGATGGGCAGGCTAAGCCCGCCCATCTGAAAATCCTTACCAGTTTAGGACTACCTTTAAACATATTCATTCAGGATCTTCATTCAGGTTCAAGGACTATGACCTCAAATAAGTTTTCCTCCAATCAACGGCACATTCAATCTGTCGGAAACTGGATTTTGAGGACATTGAGGGGCGAAACCTTTGCCTATGTGGTTAAACGATTGCTGCAAGGTGCCTTGACCCTTTTCTTAGCATCGGCGCTGAGCTTTTTTATCATTCAACTGGCTCCAGGCGATTTTCTGGATTCCTTTCGGCAAGATCCTCGAATCTCAGCAGAAACCCTGAAGGCATTTAGGGAACAGTTTGGCCTGGATCAGCCTGTGCTTCAGCAATATGGGCTGTGGCTCAAAGAAATTGTGACTCGGGGTAATTTTGGTGTCAGTTTTGCCTACCAGCGTCCAGTGGCCGATTTGCTGTGGGAGCGAATGTTTGCCACGCTGTTGCTGGCTGTAGCCTCTTTGGCTATTACATGGGCGATCGCCATTCCCTTAGGCATCGTGGGAGCCGTCAACCAAAATAAACGGGTCGATCGAATCTTTCGGGTGCTGAGCTACATTGGGCAGGGCTTTCCCACCCTGATTACCGGCCTGCTGTTGCTGTTTGTCGCCCAAGCCCTCTCCCCTCTATTTCCAGTGGGGGGTATGACCAGCATCAACCACGCAGATTTAAACCCCTTCGGGAAATTACTGGATATTGGCTGGCACATGATCTTGCCCACGATCGCCCTCAGTATTACTGGGTTTGCCGGGTTGCAACGCATTACGCGCGGTGAATTGCTCGACGTACTGCGACAAGACTATATTCAGACCGCCCGTGCCAAAGGCTTACCCGAAGACCGAGTCATCTACGTTCACGCGCTCCGTAATGCCATCAACCCCCTCATTACTCTGCTTGGGTTCGAATTTGCTAGCCTTCTGGGAGGGGCATTTATTACCGAAACGTTTTTCAACTGGCCGGGACTCGGCAAGCTTACCCTACAGGCCGTAACCGCCCAGGATCTTTATTTGGTAATGGCTAGCCTGATGATGGGTGCCGCAATGCTAATTATTGGCAACTTACTAGCAGACTTACTGCTCAAGCTGGTAGACCCTCGGATCAAACTGTCCAACATTAATTAATACCCGTTGTGTAATACCCGTTGTGTAATACCCGCTGAGACAATAGCTCCGTGGGGGTAGGCCATATTACACACTTACACTCTCACGTTTGCACTCTCACGTTGCACTGTCAAATTTGCACTGTCAAAAGCGCGGTAGGCGCTACCACAAGTCGCAGAATGAGAACTACTGTCCTGTGCTCAGTAACATCACTTGTCACGCTTTCAGATAATATGGAGGAATGCCAAAAACTAGACTAATTTTCCTAAGCGTCGGCACCTGTTGATGTTTAGGGAAGCGTCGGCAGAGGCAGAGCGTAATTGCTCAAGATTGCACGGGAGTCGAGTAGGAAGGAACATTCATGAGCCAAGATGATATTTTGCAGAAAGTTCGGAAAATTGTCTCCGAGCAGTTGAGTGTGGAAGAGGCAGAGGTTGCTCCAGAATCTAGTTTTGCTAACGATTTAGGAGCTGACTCTCTAGATACTGTTGAACTGGTAATGGCTCTAGAAGAAGAATTCGATATCGAAATTCCTGATGAAGCGGCAGAAGGCATCGGGACTGTTCAAGCAGCCGTAGATTACATCAAGCAGAAAGTAGTTGCTTAAAATAATCAATAAAGGACAGGGCAACGTAGGCTGTCGATTTCTAGCGACGCGAGGCGCTGATTTCATTGTTTCTGCCAGTTCCCTGTCTTTCATCCTTCGAGCTAGGTATTTCCAAAGCTTTCGAGTTTTTGCTGTTTTGCATTCTGGGCGGCTAAGCCCTTGAATCTGCGTCATGACAACTTTGGGTGTTGGATTTAAGCGTGTTGTAGTTACGGGTCTGGGGGCAATTACCCCGATCGGCAACACTCGAACGGAATATTGGGATGGGCTGCTGAGCGGGCGTAACGGGATCGATCGCATTACCTTGTTCGACGCATCTCGCCACGACTGCCGAATTGCGGGTGAAGTCAAGGGATTTGACCCCCATGCCTATATGGATCGCAAAGATGCCAAGCGAATGGATCGCTTTGCTCAATTTGCGGTTGCGGCCAGCAAGCAAGCGCTTGCTGATGCCAAATTTGTGATTAACGACCTAAATGCAGAACAGGTTGGTACGTTAATTGGCACGGGCATTGGCGGCCTTAAGGTGATGGAAGACCAGCAAGAAATCTGCCTGACTAGAGGTCCAGACCGATGCAGTCCGTTTACGGTGCCGATGATGATTGCAAACATGGCAGCCGGGTTAACAGCAATTCATATTGGCGCAAAGGGTCCCAATAACTGTACCGTGACAGCCTGTGCCGCTGGCTCAAATGCGATCGGCGATGCTTTTCGATTACTACAGCGGGGGTACGCCCAAGCCATGATTTGTGGCGGTACCGAGGCGGCAATCACACCCCTGGCATTTGCTGGGTTTGCTTCAGCTAAAGCGCTCTCAACTCGCAATGACGATCCTGCCCATGCCTGTCGCCCGTTCGATCGCGATCGCGACGGGTTTGTGATGGGCGAGGGGGCTGGGATTTTGGTTTTGGAAGAGCTAGACCACGCTCTCAGCCGAGGTGCTCATATCTACGCCGAAATCGTAGGGTATGGCATGACCTGCGATGCTTATCATATTACCTCTCCAGTACCCGGTGGCCAGGGAGCGGCACGGGCGATGCAGTTGGCGATGAAAGATGCTGGCCTCACCCCTGACGACATTAGCTACATCAATGCCCATGGCACCAGCACTCCCGCAAATGATTCGACTGAGACAGCCGCAATTAAGAAGGCGCTGGGTGACCATGCCTACAAAGTTGCTATTAGTTCTACCAAGTCGATGACAGGTCATCTACTGGGCGGATCGGGAGGCATTGAGGCGGTTGCTGCAGTGCTGGCAGTGGAAGGCGATCGCGTCCCTCCTACCATTAATTTGGAACATCCCGATGAGGCCTGCGACTTAGACTACATTGCTAATCAAAGCCGGGTTCAGCCTGTAGAGGTCGCCCTTTCTAACTCCTTTGGCTTCGGTGGACACAACGTCACCCTGGCTTTTAGAAAGTATCGGTAAGCAGGTAGCCTATCATCGGAAAAGCCTAAAAAAATCCTGTGTTGATTGCTGCACGGGCGACACAGGATTTTTGTATTCAGCCATTACCCCTTACTCAGAACATTAGACTTCTTGCGTATTGCCATACCAGAAAAATTCTTGACTTAACGGCCATAGACGGATTGTTTAGGACGGGGTGCAGGGGTGGAACCCCTGGCTGGGGGCAAAGCCCCCACACCCCCTTTGATCCCAGTGTCCTAACCTTTGTGGCGACAGCTATAACAGCCAAGGCGATCGCCGTACAGCCAAAGACGGTATCCAAATTAACAGATATTTCTTGCCTAACTCTTGGCAGTTTTCTAGATTCGGGATAAGCTGGGTAATAAGTATAATTGCTTAGCGTTCAAGAATTCAGTCGAATTAATCTTGATTGGGTAGTGGCATTGACGTAAGGATTTTTTGATGGGCAGGCTAAGCCCGCCCATCAAAAAATCCTTACCAATTTAGGACTACCGGCACGCTGCACGTCTGTTTTAACAATCGCTAGCCTGCTTCGAGATATACTTCCTTATTCCTATGATCCTCCTGGTGGGATGATGAAAGTACTGCTTTTGGGCAGCCCAGAATAGTTGCTGGCTCATGTTTCAAATATATTGTTTATTTTTGAACGGTTTCCTTAGCGCACCGTTCAAAAATAAATCACAAGTCTAGAACACTCCCTAATTTTCTTGTTTGGTTCGTTCCGCGTACCCGTCACACCGTCGTTGAGTAGAGAAGAAGCATGGCTGTTGAGACCCTATCCCTTGAACATCTTTGTATTAATTCGATCCGGTTTCTCGCTGTTGATGCCGTAGAAAAGGCAAAATCTGGTCATCCTGGGTTGCCGATGGGTGCTGCTCCAATGGCGTTTGTCCTGTGGGATCAGTTTCTGAAGATTAATCCCAAAAACCCTAAGTGGTTTAACCGCGATCGCTTTGTGCTTTCTGCAGGGCATGGCTGTATGTTGCAGTATGCCCTAATGCATCTGGCCGGTTACGACAGTGTCACGATGGATGATATCAAGCAGTTCCGTCAGTGGGGATCGAAGACTCCTGGTCATCCCGAAAACTTTGAAACAGAGGGTGTCGAAGTTACAACGGGTCCTTTGGGTCAGGGAATTGCTAATGCTGTAGGATTGGCGATCGCCGAAGCGCACCTAGCGGCTAAATTCAATAAGCCTGACTTGACGCTGGTTGATCACTATACCTATGCCATTTTGGGCGACGGTTGCAACATGGAAGGGGTTTCTGGTGAAGCCTGCTCGTTGGCCGGACACCTGGGTTTAGGTAAACTGATTGCGCTCTACGACGACAACCACATTTCGATCGACGGCTCAACCGATATCGCCTTCACTGAAGACGTGTCGAAGCGGTTTGAAGCCTACGGCTGGCACGTTCAGCACGTCGAAGATGGAAATAACGACTTGGAGGCGATCGCCAACGCCATTGCCGCTGCTAAAGCCGTGAGCGATCGCCCCTCCATGATCAAAGTCACGACCACCATTGGCTACGGTTCCCCCAACAAAGCGGGCACTGCCGATGCTCACGGTTCTGTCTTAGGCGCAGCCGAAATTAAACTCACCCGCGATAACCTGGGCTGGACCCACGAACCGTTTGTGATCCCCGATGATGCCTTAGGTCACATGCGTCAGGCGATCGAGCGCGGCGCTAGCCTAGAAGCCGAATGGGAAGAAACCTGGGCACAGTACAAAACTAAATATGCCGAAGAGGCTACCGAATTTAGTCGATTACTCAGCGGTAAGCTGCCCGACGGGTGGGAGAAGGTACTGCCTGCCTACAAGCCCGAAGACAAAACCCTTGCTACCCGCAAGCACTCAGAGAACTGCCTCAACGCCCTGGCTCCCGTGCTGCCTGAATTGCTTGGGGGTTCTGCCGATCTAACTCACTCTAACCTCACCGAGCTAAAAGGCATCGGTAACTTCCAAAAAGGCCAGTACGAAAACCGCAACCTCCACTTTGGCGTGCGCGAACACGGCATGGGCGCGATTTGCAATGGCATTGCACTACACAACTCTGGGCTAATTCCCTACGGTGCCACCTTCCTCGTATTTACCGACTACATGCGGGGTGCCATTCGTCTGTCGGCTCTGGCTCAGGTAGGCGTGCTGTGGGTCATGACCCACGACTCGATCGCCTTAGGTGAAGATGGCCCCACCCACCAGCCCGTCGAGACCATTGCCTCTCTGCGCGCCATTCCTAACCTGACAGTGCTACGTCCAGCAGACGGCACAGAGACCTCCGGCGCTTACAAAGTGGCGATCGAAAACGCCAGCCAAAACCGCGCCACGCTGATGGCATTCTCTCGGCAAGCCGTGCCTAATCTGGCAGGTTCCTCAATTGAAGGCGTAGCCAAGGGCGCTTATGCCGTGATTGAGAGCGAAGGCACACCCGACTTGATCCTAATCGGTACAGGTGCCGAGGTAGGGCTTTGCGTTCAAGCGGCTGAAAAGCTGGCTAGCGAAGGAACAAACGTGCGGGTGGTTTCCATGCCCTCATGGGAGCTGTTTGAAGCGCAAGATGCGGCTTACAAGGAGTCGGTGCTGCCCAAAGCCGTCACCAAGCGACTTGTGGTGGAAGCAGGGGTGAGCATGGGTTGGCACAAATACATCGGGTTTGAAGGCGACATGATTGCCGTAGACAGCTTCGGCGCATCGGCTCCCGGCGGTGTTTGTATGGAGAAATTTGGCTACACGCTCGACAACGTAGTCGCTCGCGCCAAAGCTCTATTGGGCTAATCGGTAGTGGTATCGAGGTAAGGATTTTCAGATGAGCGGGCTTCGACCGCTCATCTGAAAATCCTCACAAGTTTAGGACTACCGGATAATCAACCATCGGGTGAAAGCGTCCTCTTCGACTTCGCTCAGAGGACGCACTCTGCTGGCTGAGCGTAGCTGAAGTCTTTAGCGGCTCCATCAGGGTCTTGTTCTATCTCAAGTCTGATTTCATTCTCAAGTCTGATTTCATCCAAGCTCCTCTTCGAGGGGCTTTTCTTTTTTAAGCTTGGCAGGATAGTATGCGCTAATCCATCAGACTTGGTACATGACCTGATACATAAGTACGCAGGACTTGTGCGTATGATGAAGGTCGGGTCATTTCACTCGATTACTGTTGTCATTTCCACTGTTCCAGCCGTCTACCTCCCAGATCCTTTAGGCGTTGCCATCATGCTGCTTGACCCTACCGTCGCTACTGAGCATTCAACGGCTCGTTCTACCTCTACCGAGGCATCGTCTCTAAGTTCCAAACACCGCACCGTGCGCCCTATTGGCGTGTATGCGCTGGGTGGGCTGGCAGTTCGAGGAAAAAAGCTGTTGGCGGTTGACTCAATTCGAGGCTATGTCGTTGAGGTTGATCCTGCAACCGATGACACTACAATTTTGAACCCATACCATACCAGTGAGTTTTTGGGAGCAACGGGGCTGGCGCTAGCAGGAGACGTGATCTGGTTTACAAAAGACCAAAGCGTTTACCGTTGTAGCCTGACGGATTTTACTCCCCAGTTATTCGTAACCTTGCCCTATCCAGCGGACGGAGTAGCGGTCTGGCAAACAACGGTGTACGTCACCTGTCAGAAAGCTGGGTACATCATCATTTTTGACAGTGAAACCAGTCGTGAAATTACGCGGTTTTCGGCACCAGGGGTAGGGATTGAGAACTTAACGGTGCGGGGCGAAGAGCTGTGGTTGAGCGATCGCCTAGAACGGTCAGTGTACTGTATGGATCGGGCTACGGGTGAACTGCGGTTTAGTGTGCTAACGCCCTTCGACAGCCCTAGTGGGCTAGTCTTTTGCCCCAGTCCTGGTACAGGTGAAGAGACGCTTTATGTCTCTTACGCGATCGAAGAGGCCTACATTCGAGACGACCCTAATAACAGCGACTTTCCCTACGACCTCACGTTTCGCGATCGCACCTTTATCCATCCGCTCTACTTTCGCCACTATCCTGAGCAGCACTTCACGCTCTCCAACGGGTTCTTGGTGGAAATGATCTACGCGGAGGAGATGTCGCCGTTAGAGGCTGTAGAGCTAAATGGATTAGAATGGCGCATTGCTCTGCCTGCGGAAACCGCCCGCCAAACGGTAAGACAGATTGAACCCATCGGCATTCCCTTCAAAGAAGAAACCCAAGAAGGGCAGCGCGTTGCCGTCTTTAACCTGGGTAACCTGAAACCTCATGAAAGTCGAATCTTCGGGTGGAAGGCGTTACTGGAAGTGCGAGGCATTAAATACCAACTGACCCATATCGATGTTGAAAAAACACCACCCCTTCCAATCGAGTTCCAGAATCGCTACCTAGTAGACGACGACGATTTGATGATGGATAGTCCTACCATTCAGGCCGCCGCGCGGGATGCCATTGGCACCGAAAGCAATCTGTTGCGTAAGGTGCTCAAGATCCGCAACTATGTTTACGATCGCCTCTCCTACGGCATTAAACCGCATATTGATACACCCGATGTGGTTCTAGAGCGGGGCATTGGCTCCTGTGGAGAATATGTCGGTTTGTTGCTGGCATTGGCACGACTCAACGGCATCGCCTGCCGCACCGTAGGACGCTACAAATGTCCCCCCTACCCCGATCGCCAAGGCGTTCCCCTAGAGCCAGAATTTAACCACGTTTGGATTGAATTCTACGTCCCCGGCTATGGCTGGCTGCCGATGGAGTCCAATGTGGATGATGTGATCGACGGTGGGCCTTACCCAACGCGCTTTTTCATGGGGTTGCCCTGGTTTCATGCCGAAATGGCAAAAGGCATCTCATTTGAAAACATGAAAACCCCTGATGGTGGTGCTGATGTCTCGATTGGCGACCTGGCAATTAACCACGTGCGGTTCATCATTTTGGGCGAGTTGCCCCCGCCGTAGAACCCCTATGTCTACTCCTCCATCTCCAATGTCGCCCCAAATTCCCCCGTCGGACGCTGCCTCAAACCCAACCCTAACCCCTACCTTTTGGGAAACTCGTTATCAAGAAGGGACTGCTCGCTGGGACTTGGGAGAAGCAGCCCCGCCATTTGGGAGTTTGTTGAATGCAGCAGATGCGCCGCAGCCCGGTCGAATGCTAGTACTGGGCATGGGGCGGGGGCACGATGCTCTCCTGTTTGCCTCGCGAGGATTTGAGGTAATTGGGGTCGATTTTGCACCGTCGGCGGTGGCAGCAGCAGCCATTGCCGCTCAAGAACGAGGGCTATCAGCTCAGTTTCTCCAGCGAGATATCTTTGAGTTGGCAGATGAGTTTACAAACGGGTTTGATTACGTGTTGGAACATACCTGCTTTTGTGCGATCGCCCCCTCCCAACGTCCCGACTATGCCCATCTCGTCCACACCCTGCTGCGACCTGGTGGCGAACTGATCGCCCTATTTTGGGCACACAGCCGCCCAGGAGGGCCACCCTTTGGCTGTGACTTGGAAGAGATTCACGACTTATTTGACCCAGGGTTTGAGGTGCGATCAATCGATCGCCCCCTCAACTCAGTGCCAAGTCGTCAACACGAAGAATACTTGGCGCGCTTCTCCGTTAAAAAGTAGCCTGAGAGAAAGTAGGCCAAAAAAGTAACCGATGTTAGGAAGTCTGTTTTAGGCGTTTAGAACAGCAGATCGGCGGCGATCGCAATTTGCGCTTGGGGGGCGATCGCCCTCGGTAGCTGTGGTAGTCGCACAATCGTTTGGCTAGGGAATAGAGCAGGCGCAATGTCTTGCCCCGGTTCGTAGCGATTGTGAACCAGATACTGTTGGCGCATACCCATGTCGTGTAGCGTTTGAGTCAACCGCGATGCCTCTGCCAAAATAGCTGACTGTGACTGCACCACGCCAATAAACTCCGTATAGGCTGGGTCTTGCAGTTTCTTTTGAGCCTTCATCACCCGCTGGCGCAGGGTACGCAACCGCCCCATCAGCTCCACCCGCCCCGCTACGTCTTGATACTTAATCCATAATTTGAAAATCCAACCCAGCCACTCGCCCATTGCCGTGGGCATTTCTAAGAAGCGTAGCAAATGCCCAGTCGGAGCTGTGTCCAGCACAATTAAGTGTTGTTCGCCCTGCTCTAATAAGTCCATCACGGTAATTAACGAGAGCATTTCGTCGATGCCAGGAAGCGCCTGAGCAACAATGCGCCGCCACGCTTCGGGACCATAGGCAAGCTTTAGATTGTCATCGCCAGTATCGCCGCTCATCATATCCGCCAGTTCCCACAGATAGTCGGTGCGGAATTGATCCAACACTTGCTCAGCATCAACTTCCTGGGCGCTGAGGTTAGGAGTGAGGTTAATTGGCTCATGGGTTAAGGATTGCCCCAGGGCATCGCCTAAGGAATGGGCTGGATCAATTGAGAGCACTCGCACAGGGCGATCGCCATGCCGTGTCGCCATGCCCCACGCGATCGCCGCCGAGACAGTCGTTTTGCCCACCCCTCCTTTTCCTCCCACAATAATCAGCCGCCGCCCAGAGGCAATGAAATCATCAAAGCTAGGCAGTAATTTAGCAGGAAGCAAGGGCGAGAGGGAAGACGATGCCTTGATCGGGTTGCTGAAAGAGGACGAAGAGATTACGTCGCCCATCAGTGCATCGAGTAAGACCTCACCAACAGGCTCTTGTGCCTGTTGCGGCATAATCCAGATTGGTAGGTCGGGCGCGATCGCCTCAAATTTTTCCAATAGCTCTGCTTGCTCAGCGGCGCGATCGCTGGCGGCAGTAGTCGAGATCCGGTTGACGAACACGCCACCGACCGGAATGTGGAGAGTACCTAGCGCCTCCAGAAACCGTCGGGTTTCCAGATAGCTCATGGGTTCGGCGATCGCCACCACCAGACACGCCGTCTGAGCAGAGTCTTGCAGCAGGTGCCGTCCCGCCGCCAGCTTTTCTTTCATCTCTAGCAAAAAGTCATCCGCCTCATCTTCCACACAGCTCCCCGCCAGCGATTGACTGATAACTCGGTGCTTTTCCTGAAACAGCTCTAGCGCCCCCAAGAAGTTATCCAAAAAATCCATCAAGCCGAACAGGTTCAGCGTGTGCCCACTCGGAGCCATATCCACCACCACACGGTCGGCCTCGCCCTCCTGCAAAATCCGCTGAATTTCCAAAATGCTCATTAGCTCATCCAGCCCCGGAAAGCTTAGATCCCATACGGGGCTTAGGTCTTCGCCTTCCACAAAACTACCCCGCTCGACTAATAGCTCTAACACCTTGCCATAGCGGGCTTTAAACTGATTCAGCAGTGCCTGAGCATTGAGCGCCTGAACCTGCAAATTGGGCAAACCGGGTAGCGATCGCGGCTCATTGTCTACGGGTAGCAGCAACACATCTCCCAGCGAATGGGCTGGATCGGTCGAAATCAACAGCACTCGCTGATCAGAAAATTGCTGTGCCCAACGTCGAGCAAAGCTACAGGAAAGCGTAGTTTTGCCCACTCCACCCTTACCACTAAACATTGCCAGGTTGAGAAAATCGTAGTGCTGCATAGTTTTATTGAATAAGCGATTAGTTCGGACGGAAGGAATGAAGCAGGAAAGCGGGAGGAAACGAATCCCGCAGAAGGTTTATTCGACGTTGATGCGTTGTCGAAACATTACATAAGCGGATGCCGATAGCAGTATTGATGTAAGTAGTTCAACCTAAATAAAGACCAAATTCTAAAACCCTGCGCCGCCCGCTGTGCGGGCGGCGCAGGGTTTTAGAAACTTATATTTAATTAAGCCTACCTACTTAATGATTTTTTGAAGCGTGGGCTTTGCTCGCGCTTCAAAAAATCATTACCAGCTTAGGACTACCAGATGCCTACACCGTTAGAGTGCCCAGTAAGCTGGGATGACTAAATGGGTGGAACCACGAAATAGGCGGGATTGGGGGCTACATCAATGAGCAACATGTTTCAAGGATTTGAGCAACTGCTAGAGCTAGCCAAGCTTTTAGAAGAAAAAGCGGAAAAAGGCGAGTTAAACGCCCATATGCAAATTAACTCTCGTCCTTTGAGCAGTATTCCTCGTCGGGGAAATATTCCCAACAACAGCAGTCCGGCTGGGATAGGCACCAGTCGCATTCGCCCCAACCCGCCAACAGAAAAGGATTCTGCCGATGAGGTCAGCGTAACGCCCCCGCCTGAGAACACCGCTGATGCCACATCCCTCAAAGACGTGGGAGGATTGACAGAAATTTTGCGGGAACTGCGGGAACTGGTGGAATTGCCTTTAAAGCGCCCCGATGTTCTGCAAAAACTTGGGTTAGAGCCAACGCGCGGAGTGCTGTTAGTGGGGCCACCAGGAACGGGGAAAACCCTGACGGCTCGGGCGCTGGCAGAAGAATTGGGCGTTAACTATATTGCCATCGTCGGGCCTGAAGTGATGGGGAAGTATTACGGGGAGGCTGAGTCTCGGCTGCGGAGCGTGTTTGAAAAAGCAGCCAAAGCGGCTCCCTGTATTGTATTTATTGACGAAATTGACAGCCTCGCTCCCGATCGCGCCAAGGTAGAAGGCGAGGTTGAAAAACGGCTGGTGGCTCAACTGCTGGGACTGATGGATGGGTTTGCCAATACGACGGGCGTAATTGTTCTGGCGGCGACCAATCGTCCCAATCACCTCGATCCGGCGCTGCGTCGTCCCGGTCGGTTCGATCGCGAAGTTCAGTTTCGGGTGCCCGATCGCGCTGGTCGCTTAGAAATTCTAGAGATTCAAACCCGGTCGATGCCGCTGGAGTTAGTCGAATTAGCGGCGATCGCCGACTTCTCAGTTGGGATGGTGGGGGCCGACTTGAAGGCCGTGTGTCAAAAAGCGGCCTACACGGCGCTGCGCCGCCAAGTCTTGTCGCTCAACGACCCAATTCCAGACAACCTCACGATCACCCAGTCTGACTTTCTCCATGCCCTGCGCGAAATCAAACCGTCGGTGCTGCGGTCGGTAGAGGTAGAATCGCCCAACGTCACCTGGGATGACATCGGCGGGCTAGACTCTGTTAAACAAACGCTGCAAGAATCGGTGGAAGGGGCATTGCTCTACCCCGACCTGTATCAGCGCACAGGGGCAAAGGCACCACGCGGTATTTTGCTATGGGGCCCACCAGGAACTGGAAAGACCCTACTGGCCAAGGCGATCGCCTCACAAGCACGAGCCAACTTTATTGCCGTTAATGGGCCGGAGCTACTCAGTAAGTGGGTCGGAGCCGCCGAACAAGCCGTGCGCGAACTATTTGCCAAAGCGCGGCAGGCACAGCCCTGTGTGGTGTTTGTGGATGAAATCGACACGCTGGCTCCCGCTAGAGGCACGTTTCAGGGGGACTCTGGGGTGGGCGATCGCGTCGTCGGGCAGCTATTGACCGAACTGGACGGCTTGCAGGGGTGTCCCAACGTCTTATTAGTGGGGGCGACAAACCGCCCCGAAGCCCTCGACCCAGCACTGCTCCGCGCCGGACGGTTAGACCTCCAGCTCAAAATTGACCTGCCCGATGCCACCAGTCGCCTCGCTATCTTGCACGTTCACAATCAAGACCGTCCGCTAGCAGACGTAGTTCTTACCCACTGGGCAACCGAAACAGAGGGTTGGAACGGTGCCGACCTGGCTCTTCTGAGCAATCAGGCTGCCCTGCAAGCAATCCGGCGGCATCGGGCAGAGCAACTCAGCGACCCTGCTACGTTGCAAATCACGGAAGCAGATTTTGCGATCGCCTACAACTTGTTAGCAGAGCAAAAACTTTAAGACTTCCAGCAGATCTAATCCTGATTGACTGACAAAAGCCCTGAACGTCTCATTACTCCGTTGTCAACCCGCCCTAAAATAAATTTTGGGCTAATGGTGAAAGTCTATTGAAATAGACTCAGATCCCGATCTAGTCCTCTTTAGAGGACTTTCGCAATGAGCCAGGAAATTGATTTCCTGGCGGTACAGCAGGTGTCCAAGAGATTTGTCAGTCAACCAGGATCTAATCACTGGACGAGGACTTGGTGCCTGCGCCTGTGTTTCGCACACGAACGATTTTGCCGAGTAGGTCAAACCAAAACGATGACCCCATTGAAATGGCAATTCCCGTAATCACCCAGCCAAAAATTGCCTTTGGCACAGCAAGCAGCAGATTAACGGGTGGGGAGGACTGTGCAGTTTGACCCCAACGGCCAAACTGCTGCCGCGTGTTCCGCTCGTTCCAACCAATCGGCAGGGGAATCTCGTTCAAAACATTGTCCAGCGCGTCTCTGACATCTGACAGTTCGCGCTGAATTTCTGCAACACTTTGGGGGTTAGATGAGGGGCTAGCAGGGAGGGGAGTACTACCTACAATAGCGGGCGAAGAGTCTGGTAGCGCTGGATTGGTAGGCACAATATCTGCAATGCGAGTGGGGCGATCGCCTGTCGCAATCAATTGATTGGCACTTTGGGCAACCGCCGATCGCACTGCTGTGTCACGAGTCAGGCGATCGACAATTAGAAATGTATCTGTATTGGTAGCGGTAGCAATCAAGATGCCTAGCACAATTGCTACCCCCTTCGAGTTGCGTCGATACACGCCTGACGCTCGATCCATTGAACGGTTGTACCAGTCTTCAACCTCTTTTTCTAACGTGCGAACGCTCTCCCTCAGCCCATCTGCCTTCATTTGTGCTTGGTCAGCCAAAGACAACAGGTTTTGTTTCAGTTGAGGCGGTAGCGTATCAGCATTAGCTCGAACTTGAGCAACAACCTCAGCCAGTTCGGTTGGCAAGTCATTTCGCTGACTCATAACCATCGACAATACTTCAGTCAAGGTCGGCTCCAGCTTTTTGAAGGAAATAGCCTGCTTTAAGTAAGGCAATCGTCCCAAAATTATGTCTTTGCAGTGATTGTTGTTTTCTAAGTACGCTTCGGTACTGTCAATAAATTGCTTAATTTGATCTGTTGCTAAATCTATACTTTTCGACAAAGACACTCTATTGCTTCTAAAGTCTTGGCGAATACCGTCTAGCCGCTGTTTTAGGGCATTAAATTCTACTTCTAGTAATGAGTCATCTCCCAGACTATTCCGCAGGGATTTCAAAACATCCTCTACTAGAGCTAGCCGCTCTCTGCCCAGCTCTCGGATAGTAAATTCACTCACTTTATGAGTCAGATAATCCAGATCTAGTTTTTGCAAAAGCGCGTCAGCAAAGGGTTTAGACGGAATATATGAAGGCCCTGTAAAGGGACCTGTCTGGCGATCGCCAAACACATTCCGCACTCCAGTAACGCTGCGATAGAGGATACCGATGCGACGAATAACACTTCGAAAAAACCGTGGAAATAGACCTTTTGATTCTTGATTAAGCGCTTTGATCTGAGGGCTTTTATACAGCTCGTCTACAAAATTCTGATACATAGACACTTCATCACTGTTTCCTGTCAAAAGCACTTCGATCGACTTTTTTAGATGATCGGCTCGCCATTGCAGCACCGTAGTAACTAGTTCTTGAATTTCGGACGCTAGTAAACTAAGTGTCAAAAATATAAAGATTAATCCTATAGCGATATCAAAGACTAGAGGGAGGTTCATGTCTCAGCATCCTCAACCTAATAAGTTCCATAAGCAGCTATTGTAAGCCTTGAAACTCTACACCCTTCTGCCTCCAGCAAGACATAATTTAATTAAATCTGCACACTCTATAGCAGTCCTAAATGGGTGGGCAGATTCGGATCGCTTCCTCCCAGGCTTCAGTAACACCAGACAGCCCTAGCAAGTAGGATTACAAATTAATTAACCTGTAGTCTTTTTTTGGAAGTGCCGCGCTCCGCGCGGCACTTCCAAAAAAAGATTAGGCTTTATTTTGTACGCAATGCATTTTGCTCGACAAAGACATTTGCCCCTGACTAGGAGCAAATGTCTAAATGCTAGAAGATCTCAATCAGTTTTTTAGGAGCAACCAAACTACTAGTACCGACATTACCCAAAGACTTGTTAGTGATATGTTCTGTTAAAGCCGCTGTCGAAAAATTGGGCATCTCTTGCCAGCAATGAGTACAAAACCAATACACATGATTGTGACGGGCGTGGCGCAGCATGAGTTGAGAACAGCAGGGGCAAGTATTCATAAATGTCTTTAACAAAATTTTCAAAAAATGGGAATGAATCAAAACAAAAACTTGTATCTGTTGCTTCGTCCCTCAAACCACACCGTTAGAAACCACTCCAAAAAAGCGCCATGAGCATCAATTTGTCGTACATCAACAACACTAAAACTGACCTTCTAAAGCGCTCCTAACGATGCCATTTTTACAGCATTCATACGAATGAAAGTGCGTCAATACAACATCACCAAACAAATTCAAAGTGAAAAAGATACCTTAAAAAGCAAACCTATTTTCACTATGTTCATAGGATGAAATCTGTTTTCTAATCTCTTGCTGCCTCGAAGTTTTAGCTAAGAAGTGTAGTGCTTGTAATGTTTGAGAGGCTGTTAGAGAAGGGTATGACTCGAAGCAAGTCGTGACAGACGTTACATGGAAATGGGCGATTTTGAGGTTAAAGGAAGCATCAAATGGAACCAGCGCTAATGCCCGTAACCATTGTCAAATGAGAACCAAAACTTCGAATACAGTAAAAATCGGGAGTTTTGCATAAATCTTGTATCAAATTAAGAACTTTTATTTCTCCCCGTCTCACTCTGTAGATATATTATATCTTTCCTGTTTATATTCTGTTAGTAACTTTCGTTTTCTCAAGAAAATGTTACACCTACACGTTATTAATGAGGTGTAACCCCATCAGGGTATATCTAAACCATCTATGAGGCTAACTCTTGCCTTCAAGCATTTTGTGCTCTACGGTACAAATCTATCGTCTTAAAGAAACCTATCTAAAGACATAAAGATGAAAGAAATATAGATTACTAATTAGAGGATGCTTTAAAAGTCCCATCGCTGGTATAAAAACGGTATCGATCCCCCTAAATCCCCGCGCTGGCGCGCCGCTGCGCTAGAAAAAAGGGGGACTTTGAATCCAGTTCCTCCCTTTTTATAGACGCGAAGCGGCTTCCCGAAGAGTAGGGGGGCTAGGGGGGATCACTTAGTGCCCAAAATCACCGCCAATCACTTTTCAAACATCCTCTTAGTCTAATAGTTGTTTTCTATACATAAAACAGATACAACTTAATTTCTGTTAACAGATGAGCCAAGTTCGATCTGGACAGTATAGGCAGTTTTATTTAGTAATAGATGGGAAAAAGACCCTTTTTAACAACGGAATGCTTTGACGTATAGCCTCTCGTATCGTGATCAAAAGTTCCAGATTACATCGATCCGACTATCCAGTGTCTTGCAGAAGGGCAAGGGTTTCTCATTGAGTATTAGCGATAAGTATTAGCGATAAGTATTAGCGATCGCCGTCTTAGCGTGTTATCACACCGTTCAATGTGTTAGTTAGTTTGTGACTATAGCAATCCCAAAGGGGTTGTGAGAGGCGGGGCAGGCTCAGCCTGCCCCACCCCTCACAACCCATCTCACAAATCATTTAAGACTGCTATCTGTCCTTTAGCATCTACCCTGAGCACTGGGTTAGACCCACCGCCTACCAAGCGTTGCCCATCGAGACTGAACGCGATCGCCCCAACGTTTCATCGACATAATCTAACCGATCAAATACACAGCACTCTTAAATTTGAGCTTCTACAGTTCTCCATAGGGAACTGCGTTGAAATAAGATACCGGCTCAAGCAGAAGGCTTATCATGGATTCCCGCCTGCGCGGGAATGACACCGGGATGATTTTTGTTTGCTGATCCCATAGTCCAAGAAGGTGAAGCTGTGATGTCTAGTCTGTAGCAACGCAGTAGCAGTCTCGTCCTTGCGATTTAGCAGCATACAAAGCTCGATCGGTAGCAGCAATCAGCAACTGAGGAGTATTTCTGGAACTTGGAATCGTGGTCGCAATCCCCATACTGGTAGTGACTTGTTTCTTCTCAGAAGCATGATGAGGAATTTGCATCTCTCGAAGGGTTACGCTAATTCGTTGGGCTAGATAAGTAGCTCCCTTTGTGTCTGTGTTGGATAAGATGATTACAAATTCTTCCCCACCGTAGCGAGCGACCAAATCGGCAGGGCGCTGTACTATCTGTGTTAGAGCTTGGGCAATCTGCTGCAAACATCGATCGCCTGCTTGATGACCGTAAGTATCGTTGTATCGTTTGAAGTAGTCTACATCACACATTATTAATGATAGAGGCTGCTGTTCTCTCGCAAGGCGTTGCCATTCCTTCTCAAGATGACGATCGAAGTATCGACGATTTGCAATTTGAGTCAAACTATCAATGTTCGCAAGTCGCTGTAGCTCTTGGTTGAGATGAATTAGCTCAATGGTTCGTTCTTCAATTCGCTGTTCTAGCGTTGTAAAAGATTCTTCAAGTTGGCGTGCCATTGTTGAAAACGATCGAGATAAGTCACCGATCGCATCAGCGCGATCGAGTTCGATTGCTCTATTCCATTCGCCTCTTGCAATTTCCTTAGCCGTTGCGCTGAGTTGCAGCAAAGGTTGAGTTAGCCATCGCGCAATTAGTAACCCAATAAAAATAGTCGCTAGCAGTGCCACAACACATAAAAGAACCGTGATTTGAGTGTTTCTATTAATTTTCTCCATAAAATCAGCTTCAGGAACCGCCAGCACAACGATCCAATCCAATCCATGCTCGTCGTTGAAGCGGACAACCTCTAAGTAATGCCGTTCGCCGTCTAAGAGAAAGTTGAGCTGTGACGATTCGACCTTGTCTAAGCTGCGATAATTACTGCTCAAATATTGAGTAGCTCCTTGAATAAGCGCATCACTGCTCTCGATCGCTGCAAGCAGCTTTGTGTTTTCACCACTGCCCGATGTGATGGATTCTTTTGTAGAACTGGCAATCAGTAAACCGGAGGGTTCTACAATAAAGGCAATACCAGATTTGCTAATTTTCAGATCTCGCAGGAAGTCATTCAATTCTTCAGAGAGAATGATATCTGTTGCACAAACTCCCAGCAGTTGACCATTTGCGCCGTTATAAACGGGCGTGTTGGCAGTGATTGTAGGAAGCAGTGCGTCAAAGTCAAGATAAACCTCGCTCCAGGTTGGTTCGCCTGTTGACTTTGCAGCTTTATACCAGGGACGAATGCGAGGATCGTACCGCTTGTTGCCTTTGCTGCGTAAAAATGAGCGTCTGCCAGTAGAGCCTACCTCGTAGTAACGCATATAGCGATCGGTTGCTTGGCTGGCAATCTGAATTTGCAGAGTATCTCCTACTCCACCTCTGGAACGTCCTACGCCTAGAAACGCTCCGTCCTCCTCAGTTGCACAATAGATCAGGTTGGTAGACGGAAAGACCTTTGCCTGCTGCCACAGTTGATGTTCGCCTTTGCCCGTTAAAACATTAATGTCACCTTGCAGTAAGGAATTTGCGTTGATTTGATTGATTACATAAGGTCGTTCAACGGTTGCCTGTAGTTGCTGAATAATCCGAGCAGTCAATTCACTCCGCAACTGAGAAGCGAGGTCGTTAACTGTTGCCTGCCCATTTTTGAAAGAAAGGTAACCTACAACCCCGACTACAACAACAACTTGGATGACAAAGGGAACAGTGAGGACAGTTTGTAGAGGCAGCCGATTCAAGAGTTTTGTGAGTCGAGATGTCATAGCACAGTAGACGAATTCATCTCATCTTAAATCTCGCTTCACGTTTCTATTTTTCAAGAGATCAAAGCTTTCTCAATGCGGCGGTCGGGCGGAAGCCTTAAATGACCTGAATGGCAATGCCCGCGCTTCAATCAGGTCACACGCTTAAAACGACTCTGGATGAAATGGCACAACTCAGTATCGATTTTGGTTACAGTGTCCAGGCAAACAGGCTGTAGCGCGTACGCTAAATATAAGACCTAATCTTGTAATGCGCTGTTATGAGCCAACACCCTGTAGTGCAATTGTTGCGATCGCGGCTTTCACGGGCGATCGCCCTTGCCAGTACCCTCAGCATGGGCACACTGCTTACTGCTGCATTTCCGACAACTGCCCTGACCAGCCTTGAGCTAACGGATCAAGATGTACTCAATCAAGAACTGCAATCTGAGCCAATTCGAGTCATTATCAACTACGACCGGAACGAAGAAGCCTGGAGCAATTCCTTCAGCTACCAGATTTTCTACAACGACGTTCTTAAGGTAGAAGATACCCAAGAAACCTCCTATCGAGGCGCTATCAGCCTGCAAGATTTAGATCAAGACGGTACGGCGGAAGTCATTACTGAAACCTATTCGGGTGGAGCACATTGCTGCACTACTCATACCGTCTACAGTTGGCAAGACAATGACTTTGTTAAAACCGATTTGGGCTTCCGGGATGGCGGAGGAGGCACGTTTCAAGATCTAAACGGGGACAATCGCTTGGAGTTTGTTTCCTATAACAACGCGTTTCTTTACACGTTTAGCAGCTACGCTGGGTCGTTTCCACCCTCTCAAATTTTTTCATTGCAAAATGGTGCATTTGTAGACACTACGCGTCAGTATCCCCAGTACCTGCGAGGCCAAGCATGGCAGATGTATCAAGCCATTTTACGCGCTGAAAACAGTGCAGGAGATGATACTACGGGAGAGATCAATGGTGTCTTGGCTGGCTATGTTGCCCAAAAAATTTTGTTAGGTGAATACCAACAGGGTTGGGATTTTATGCTCGCTCGTTATGATCGCCAGTCAGATTGGGGGCTAGACACCGTGGAAGGCGATCGCACTGTGGGACAGTATTCCGGGTTCCCGGCTGCTCTGCGAGCCTTGCTGATTCAACAGGGCTACATCACCCCCCAAGATCGCTAGAAATCTCCTAAGCAGGCAGCAACGGCAACAGCAGCGTCACGAAATAAAACACCAGAGGGGCTGTAAATACATAGCTATCGGCGCGATCGAGAATTCCACCATGTCCAGGGATCAGTTGCCCCGAATCTTTCACTCCAGCATCCCGTTTCATCATTGATTCAGTCAAATCGCCCAGCAAGCTAGCAATGCCCACAATTAACCCTAGCGCCATACCCGTCAGCGGAAAACCTGGCCACTCCAGAGACCACGACCCCAACGTACCAACCACAACGCTGCCCATCACCCCAAACACGGCTCCCTCCACCGTCTTTTTAGGACTAATAGCCGAGAGTTTGGTGCGTCCAAATGTCTTGCCAAACACGTAGGCTCCAATATCTGCCGCCCAAATGCAGCCAAACGCTAGCAGGGTAGCCGTTAGACCCATGGGCAATGTTTTAAGATCTGGAAAAAATGATGCTGGCACAAACCCGTCCAGTGGCAAATTGCTGGCAGCGATTTGGCCTAAAGACCGCAAGCGTACCCAATAGCTGGGCAGATAGCCGCCATAAAACAATCCGAGGACAGAGGCAGAAATGTCGGCAATGGTGGCGAACTTGGGCTGAAAGAGCAAATAGAAGCAAATCAGCGTGCCTGCAACTGGCATAACAGCATCGGCTAACGTCGGCGATAAATTTGAAACAATCAGCAGGATTTGGCTAACGACGAGCGTTGTTTTAGCGGCGGGGGCAATGCCCTTAGCGCGACATAGTTGAAAGTATTCTAGTTGCCCCAGGTAGACAATAATGCCCATGCCGACTGCGAAATACCATCCCCCCAGCACAATCATTCCCAGGGCAAGGACAATTGCAATAAAGGCACTAGTGACGCGAGCAACGGGCATAAAAACACTCTGACAAAGCTAGATTAAGCGCAGATTAAGGATTACTCTGGCACATTTTGGATAAATCCATGCCAGATCATTCGTTTTCTTCTTTAATTGTGACAGTAGAACGGAAAAAGCTCACGGGGGCATGTTCCCATACAGCGTCACTCAATCTTCTCACCGCTCAAAATAAACATGGGATCGAGGGCAATAAATACTTGGTGGATACCTCGATTCTCTAATCGATTGATGGCAGACTGTACAACTTCTACATTACGAATGTGCAGTTCTGCCAGACTTTCAGAAATGGCATATAGGTTTTCAAAATTGGTGGCGATCGCCACAACTCGACCACCAGGAGACAACCGATGCCAAACCTCTTTTAAAATGGGTTTGACCGATCGCCCTCCTTCAATACAGACGCAATCAGGCGGTTTAACTAGCGTACTGAAGCACTCAGGAGCGATTCCTTCAATTACCTCTACGTTTTTAACTGAGAAGCGATCGCAGTTTCGTCGAATCAGTCCGGCAACCTCTTCATCTCGTTCAATTGCGACTATCTGTGCTTGAGGACACAACAAACCGATTTCAACGGGAATAGTGCCCGTGCCTGCTCCCACGTCCCAAAAAACTGCCTCTGGCTTTAGCCGCAACTGCGAAATAATCAGCACGCGAATTTCTCGCTTCGTCAACGGAATGCCTGGAAGTTGTTCAAACAACTCATCGGGGATACCAGGAGTGGAATAAGACCAGAGAGGGGGCATGGGAAGGATAAAGGATGAGGGATAGGTAGTGGTATTGAGGTCAGGATTTCTAGATGGGTAGGCGAAGCCTGCCCATCTAGAAATCCTGACTTGTTTAGGACTATCGAGGGAGGAAGGAGGAATACGGTACGGGGAAATTTGTTCCTTTACCCTACTGTAGAGCTATCTCTGTGATTGTCTCTGGAGTTCGTTGCTGCACGACCTTTAGTGTTTTTAAGGCTGGATCGGCACATCCAGTAATCACGCCGCCTGCCGCTAGAACCTGTTGCAGCAGCCTTAGAGCTTCGGCGGAGATGCGATCGCCTGGAATCAAAACGGGGATGCCAGGTGGATAGGGGCACACAAGCTCAGCAGCAATGCGATCGCCTGCCTGCGCGATGGGAACGGTTTCGGTAGGAGCAAAAAAAGCATCGCGAGGTGTGAGGTTCTGGTTGAAAGCTGGATTGTTTGGGTGTGAATTGTTTGGGTGTAAAAAATCCAGCTCCCCCAGCAGATCTAAACTACGCTCCAGTGACCTGTCGGAGATCCCTCTAAATCCCCCTTGAAAAGGGGGACTTCCGGACAATTGCTCCCTCTGTAAAGGGGATGGCGAAAGATCAACACCAGACCTGCTGCTCACCAGTTGCTCAAATCCTTTTACCAACTGCTCGATATCCTCTTGCGTGTTGCCGATGCTGAGAATAAACGTCAGATGATGCAGGCCAGGAAGTTCGGCGGTTACACCAAATTGGGTGTGAAGTAGGTCGTCGGCCTGGAACCCGGTGAGTCTCAAGCCAGACACATCAACGGTGAGACGGGTGGGGTCGAGGGTGAGGCAACCAGGGGTAGGTTTGGGTGCAAGAACGCGGAGGTGAGGCAGTTGACTGAGGCGATCGCCTGCGATCGCGGCCAGTTCTAGCGTGCGGCTCATTAGGGCTGTACCGTGCTGTGCCATCTGCTGCCGCGCTGCATCAAGGGAAGCCAGCAGCAGGTAGCTAGGACTGGTGGATTGCACAAGCTGAAGGGCACGGCTGATGCGGTCTGGGTCAATCAACTGGCTGTGCAGGTGTAGCATCGAGGCTTGAGTCAGCGCACCCAATGTCTTGTGAATGGACTGGACGGTGAGGTCAGCGCCAGCCGCTAGGGCAGAGGTCGGCAGGTGGGGGTGGAAGGCAAAGTGGGCAGCGTGGGCTTCGTCTACTAGCAGCGGAATCTGGTGCTGGTGAGCCAGTTGAGCGATCGCCTCCACATCGCCACAGGCACCGTAATAGGTGGGGTATAGCAGCATCACAGCCCGGATATTGGGATGCTGCGCCAGGGCTGCTGCCACGCCTGCGGGGGTAATACTGTGGGCAATGCCCCAGTCGGGGTCATATTCGGGCTGCACAAAGATGGGCACGGCACCCGACAGAATTAGGGCGGCGATCGCGGCCTGATGGCTATTGCGGGGTAGCAAAATCTGATCGCCGGGTCTACAGGTAGCTAGCACCGCCGCTTGAATGCCGCAGGTAGAGCCATTGGCTAAAAACCAGGTGTGTTCTGCTCCAAACGCTTCTGCTGCCAGCTCTTGAGCATCCCGAATTACCCCCTCTGGCGCAAACAGATTATCTAATTCTGGCAGCTCTGGCAAATCAACCCGAAATATGGACTCACCCATAACAGCCGCCAGCGCTGCCGAAATTCCCTGGCCTCGTTTGTGCCCTGGGGTATAAAACGCAGCATGGGGGCGATCGCCACAGGCGGCTAGCGCGGTGAGCAGGGGCGTTTGAGCTTGAGATAGACGCATGAGAAACGGCTAAAAGATGGGGGTATAAGCCCTTAGCTTAATGAAATAACCAGCTTGTGAATGCGTACTTCTCACCAGACTGTACGGTTAGCGATGCATGAGGATGGGTGAAATAGGATGGAAAAACCAGCACGGAGCCAGTTTCGGGCGTGACTTTGATATGCTGACGGTCAAAGTAGGTTTCGCCACCGATAAACCCTTCATTCAGGTAGCCAACCACGCTAATGTCTCGCGTGGGGATGCCCTGCTGCACTTCTTGAAAACGGTTTGCTAGCAAAATATTATCCACATGGCGCTGGTAAAATTGCCCGGTACCGTAGCGTAAGATCGAACAGTTTTCGGCATAGGGAAAGTGGATGCCGTAGTGCTCAAATAGCAAGTTTTGCAAGATTTTTAGCTTGCCCATCAGCAGTTGGTTGGTAGACTGTGCCAAGGCATCCGAGTCGCCCAGTTTCCACATCTCGTTGCTGCGTACCTCTTGATCCACATCTTTCAGCAAAATTCCAGCAGGCTGAAACTGCTGACATTCGGCAACTTGAATAATGTGTTGGCAAAAAGACGGCTCTAATAAACCTCGCAGCAAATAAATATCGTGTCCCAAAGGGGTGAGTGTGTGGTGGGTCATGGTGAGGGATAGCTGAGTAAAAATCCGATGAAATGGGTCGGTGAAATGGACAAATAAGCGGCTGCCAGGGGCGATCGCCTCTCATGTCTAAGTTTCCCTCTTAAAAAGTTAAATTGAGGTTGATTTTTCTAAAGGTTGATTTTTCGGTAGTCCTAAATTGGTAAGGATTTTTTGATGGGCAGCTTCGCCCGCCCATCAAAAAATCCTTACATCAATACCACTACCGATTTTTCCTACCTCAGCACCGCCGAATAACTAGATGCTGGTCAGTTTGGTAAGGTAAGCAATAGGTTGTTTAACGTTTGGCTCATGACTCACCGTACTGCTCGCTCTCAAGGTCTAATGTCTCAACCGATCGATCGCGTCGCGTTGCTGCTAATGGCCGTTTTGGCAGGGATAATTGGATTGTTGCTGTTAGGCGGCGATCATGCATCGCCACGGGTACGAGATTTTAGTTGGCAAGAGCGCCAAGTGGGTGCAGAAGAAGCGGCGTTTCTGTTGACGTTTAGCCGCCCTATGGAACACGCCAGTGTGGAGCAGAATTTGCAGATCGAGCCGCCGTTACCGGGAAAGGTGAGTTGGGCAGGCCGCCGAATGGCCTACACGCTGACCAAGCCTGCGCCCTACGGCACGGAGTATGAGCTGCGGTTGCAGGGTGCCCGCGATCGCTTCAGTCAAGCGTCAACCAACAATCCCTTGCAGCCCTTCGTCGGTAAGTTTCGTAGCCGCGATCGCGCCTTTATTTACCTGGGTGTAGAAGGCGATGAAGCAGGACGACTGGTGCTAGAGAACCTCACCCAAAAAACGAAGGAAATCCTGACACCGCCTAACTTAGGGGTGTTTGACTACGAAGCTTACCCGGCAGGCGATCGCATCTTGTTCTCTGCCCTAACTCTCAATAACCAAACGCAGGACAATTTGAACACTGCGCTCTACACCGTCACCACTGGAATCAATCCGCGATCGCCAGAACGGTCAATTGGCAAAGAAAATTCCTCTAGCATTACCCAGTCTCCAGCCGGTACGCCTCAGCCTGCCAAAATTGTGGACTTGGTGTTAGATACCGCAAAGTACCAAAACCTTAAGTTTGACTTGTCACCCGACGGTCAAATCATTGCCGTGCAGCGGGTCAACCGTCAAAATCCGGCTGATTTTGGGCTATGGCTGATCAAGGCGGGAGAGGCTGCTCACCCTCTGCAAACCGATCCAGGTGGCGATTTTATGATTGCGCCCGACAGTGCTTCAATTGCGATGGCACAGGGGCTGGGGATGGCGTTGTTGCCCTTAGACGCTGCCGCCGACCCGTTAGACTTTTTGCCAAAGTTTGGGGTCGTGCTGAGTTTTGCCAGCGATGGCTCTGCGGCTGCAATGGTGAAGTTTAACCGCGACCCAGCTAACCCGACGCGATCGCTATTTCTGGTGACGAATCAAGGCAAAGAAACAGAAATACTCAAAACCGATGGCTCATTCCTTAGCGCTCAGTTTGACCCAACTAAAACGCTGCTCTACGTGCTCGTCACCAAGCGCATTCCAGGTGATGAGTATGTCGAACAACCGTTTTTGGTCGCGGTTAACCTAAAAACTGGCAAGCGTACCGATCTGCTGGTGCTGCCGATTCAGCGCGACATTCAAATGACTCTGTCACCTGATGGACTGGCCATGATATTTGACCAAGCTGTCTCTGCTGACGCAGGAGCAGAGGGCAATGGCGTGGTTCAAGGCAGCGATGGCAGGGCGATCGCCACCAGTCGCCTCTGGATCTTGCCCCTTCAAATTGATGCAGACGGCAACCTAACTAAGATGCAGCCTCAAGAGTTAGGCGTGGTTGGAGTTCGCCCCCGCTGGCTACCTTAGAAGTAGAAAGGATAGTCCTAAACAAGTAAGGAATCAGCAAACAAAAATCATCCCGGTGTCATTCCCGCGCAGGCGGGAATCCATGATAAGCCTTCTGCTTGAGCCGGTATCTTATTTCAACGCAGTTCCCTAAAAATCCTTACCTCAATACCCCTACCGTAGAAGGAAAGTAAAGGCGGTCTGCACGGCTAGAGGCAGGGCAGCAGTTAACGGATTCGTCGCTTAACGCTAAAAATGTAACTTTTTGAACATCCTCTGTCCGCTATCATAAATTGAACCCTTTTGGCACTTTTCTACGCCTAGTAGTCGATAGCGGAAATCTGGATACCATTTCACTGTCAGTCTTCAGCCCTCAGCAATGCCTGACTAATGATGTCTCAACTTACGCCTTAGCCTACTAGTTCTCTCGGTGCTCTCTGAAGTCTAGTTCTCAATCGCTATCCCCCTTTTAACCATGAAGCTGATTCATCGCCTGTTCATACTGCCCCTGCTTGCGTTGCTAACTGCTACGGTAATCGTGGCCTGTGCCAGCGGGGGTGGAACGGATAGTTCTGGCACTCCCATTAAAGTTGGCTCCAAAGATTTTACAGAGCAGTTCATCATTGGCGAAATGTATGCCCTGGTGCTAGAAAAGGCAGGCTTCACGGTTGAGCGCAAGCTGAGTTTGGGGGGCACGCCCGTGGCTCAGGCGGGTTTGGTCAGCGGCGAGATTGACCTCTATCCCGAATATACCGGCACAGGGCTGTTAACAGTGCTAAAGCTGCCTGCTAGTAGCGATCGCCAGCAGGTGTTTAGCGACATTTCCAAAGCCTACAAGGAGCAGTTTGACCTAGTTTGGCTAGAGCCGTCTCCAATGAACAATACCCAAGCGCTAGCCATGACCAAAGAACGGTCGGATGAACTAGGCATCAAAACGATCTCCGATATGGCTGCCAAAGCAGAAGAATTGACGCTGATTGGGCCGCCAGAATTCGAACAGCGCGAAGATGGCTTACCTGGGATTAAGAAAGGGTATGGAGACTTTCAACTGAAGGGCTACAAGGCTGTCGATCCGGGTCTACGCTACAAAGGGCTGGTAGATGGTGAGGCCGACATTGCCGTTGCCTTTGGCACCGATGGGGAGGTGAGCGCTTTTAACCTGGTATTGCTAGAAGACGACAAGAGCATCTTCCCGCCCTATCAGGTGGCTCCTGTGGTGCGGCAACAAGCGCTAGACGCAAACCCCGGAATTACGGCTGCGCTAAACACCTTGGCTCCGAAACTAACCGATGCCACCATGCAGAAACTCAACTTTGAAGTCAGCGGCAACCAAAAAGAACCCGCCGACGTTGCAAAAGAATTTCTGACCCAAGAAGGTTTGATTTAGCCTCAAAATCTAACGGTGTTGCTGGTTTCATGTATGAATTTTTTTTGAAAGGGGCGCGGAGTGCCCCTTTCAAAAAAAATTCATACCCAGATTAAGCAATGCCAATTTAACTACCAGAACAGAGTCTAACCACTAGAGCAGAATCTAGCCCCACTTCTCCTTTCCCACATGAGCGCCATTCGTTTTGACAATGTATCGTTGCGGTTTCCGGGTGCGTCGCGGGCGGCAGTAGATGGGTGTAGCTGTGAAGTAGCCGCAGGTAATTTGGTGGTCATTTTGGGGCCGAGCGGCTGTGGTAAGACGACCCTGCTCAAAATGGTAAACCGCCTGTACGAACCAACAGGGGGCACCATCTATGTGCACGATACTGACATTCGCAAGTTGAAGAAAACCACGCTGCGTCAGCAAATTGGCTATGTGATTCAACAATCGGGGTTGTTTCCGCATATGACCGTTGCCCAAAACATTGCAGTGGTGCCAAAACTGCTGGGCTGGGCTAACCCCAAAATTCAGGCGCGAATTGATGAGCTGCTAGCGTTAGTTGAGCTGCCGCCCGATGAATATCGCGATCGCTACCCAGCTCAGCTTTCGGGTGGGCAACAGCAGCGCATCGGCTTAGCCCGTGCCCTGGCTGGCGATCCGCAAATTATGTTGATGGATGAACCGTTTGGGGCGATCGATGCCATCACCCGCGCCAGCCTACAAGACGAAATTTTGCGACTGCAACGCCAGCTCAAAAAAACCATCCTGTTTGTCTCCCACGATGTTGAAGAAGCGCTGCGACTAGCCGACAAAATTCTGATTCTAAAAGCTGGAAAAATCGTTCAGTACGACACGCCCTTCAACATCTTGACCAAACCTGCTGATGATTTCGTTAGCGATTTAGTTGGCGCAGATGACATGGTGCGCCAACTGAGCCTCTTGCGCGTTGAAACCGCTATGACCAGCGCCCCAGCCGATCTGCTGCCTAGCAATGATCCGGCGATCGCCCGCCACGATAGCCTGCGTCACGCCCTTTCGCTGATTCTGCGTACCGGTGCGCGCCGCCTCACCGTTCAAGACAACGGCGCAACCGTCGGTGTTCTCACCCTAGAACACATTCGCGATTCTGCCAGTATGACCGCAAGTGTGTGAAGTTAATTGTCATCAATTCAAATGTCAGACTTGTAGCCAGCCGTTCAAGAAAGCACTCCCTTTTATTGGCGATCGCCCTAAGCAAAGTGGCCGATTTGCGTACTATACTCATTGGCTTATCTAAAAATTACCAAGACAAGAATTGGTAAATAAACTGAACGATAGAACCACTTTCCTGTAGAGAAGACAGATTAGCTACTCTAGATAAACGAATTGAAGAGTCTGGTCAAGTTCTTGAATGAGCTGTTCTTTGGCGCTTGTCATGATAGTGAAAGGGAAAGGGTTATGCTGATGCTGTTTCAAAGGAGATTTTGAGGTTTGTGGTGGATGGAAGGGTATAGTTGAGTTTTTCAAAGCCAATCACTTGTCCATTGCTGTCTTTCATCAAGACCACTTCATCTCCCGTTTCTTCACAGGTGTATTCATCTTGAGGATTGCCAAACCAAACAGTTAAGGTATTGCCGACTTGATCGTAGTAAACTTTTACTTCTGCCATACGGTTTCTCCTTCTTTGATTGCATCGGTGGGATAGGTGGTAATCAGAAAGCCTTCGCCGTTGAGTTGTCGGATTACGGCACAGAGCCATCGTTTTTCGCGCTGAAGTTTGTAGAACAGGTAGACGTTGGGATCACTGCGGCTACGTCGGATTTCGTCGGGTTGGATCAGGGTTGTCTGTACTGCTGCTTCTTGCCCGTTCATGATTGGATGTTTGATCTGGGTGATGATGTTCCAGTAGGCAACGGTGACGCGGACGCTGCAATTGAGCGGGGTTTGGGCGGTGAAGAATAGGAGATCACCCGTCATGACTCAGTTTCCTGATGTTTGGGTGTGCCGTAGAGGTAATAATTGGGCTACTCATTGCAATTTCTCCTTTGACCTTACCTATTCGGCTTCCTCGCTCTCCTCGGTAATTGCATGCTCAGCGGCACTAGCTTCCTCTTCTTCAGAAGTTGCTGCGCTGCCTAAGATGCGTTGTCGATCGCCCGG
>JBBQFG010000030.1:0-29846 GCA_038321765.1 Elainellales cyanobacterium | reverse complement strand
TATTTATCTGATAGTTAGCTGATGTTGAGACTCTTTTAGCTAGCCAAGTATTCTCGGATGTCGGCGCGGCGCTTACGCAGTTTCGTCAACGCCTCTCGCTCAATCTGGCGGACACGTTCGCGGCTAATGTTGAGGCGATCGCCAATTTTTGCCAGGGTTAGCGAACGGCCATCGTCTAGCCCAAAGCGGAGCGCTAGCACTTCGCGCTGCTGAGGAGTTAAGTCTGCCATCAACTCTTCTAACTCACTGCGGAGCGACGCTTGAGTGGCAAAATCTTCGGGAGACGGTCCCGTGTCTTCTAGCAGTTCGCCCAGTTCCGTATCCTGGTTATCGCCGACTCGCAAATCGAGCGAGAGGGGCTGACGGGCGCGTTCTAAGTATTCCCGCACCTGTTTGGGGTGCATTTCTAACTCGACAGCGAGTTCAGCTACGGTAGCAGCCCGGCCATGCTGTTGAGCTAATTGGCGTTGGGCTTTTTTAATTTTGTTGAGTTTCTCAGTAATGTGAATAGGGAGTCGGATCGTGCGCCCTTTCTCAGCGATCGCCCGTGTAATGGCTTGTCGAATCCACCAATACGCATACGTCGAAAATCGATAGCCCTTCGTAGGGTCAAACTTTTCAACTCCACGCTGCATCCCAATGGTGCCTTCTTGGATTAAATCCAACAAATCCACATTACGTTTGATATATTTTTTAGCGACTGATACAACTAGGCGCAAGTTTGCTTCTACCATCCGACGCTTGGCAACTTCACCTTCTGCGATCGCCCGCTCCAAACTCGGTACGGAGAGGCTCGCTTGCTCCGCCCATTCTTCTTGGGTAGGAGTTTGTCCAGACTGTTCTTCTACCGACTGCCGTAGCTCGTACAGAGCACTCAAGCGCTGCACTTGCTTTCCATACAGGATCTCTTGCTCGTGGGTTAACAGTGGCACCCGACCAATTTCTCGTAGGTATGTACGTACCAAATCTGTAGAGGCTTGAGCGGTTTTCATGGCAATTGATTTAAGTATCGGATCGAGGAGCTATTACTGAGTAAAACAATTGTACTGTTGGATTGAAAGTCAAAAGTTGTAACGATCGTTTAATGCCGCCTGTAGCAGACCCAATGTAAAGAAATTTTGGTATGAAGAAATTTTGGAAATCATACGCTGAAAAGAACTATCTCAATTTCTTGTTGAACCGTTGATGTCAGACACCGTGAGAGCTACAGGCAGAGCGTTAAAGGTGCAAAGGCGAGATGAGCCATACCAATTCATACCACTGCACCACCCTTGAACATCACTACCTTTCGATATAGTTCACTCAGTAAATTAATTCAACGTCTCACAATATTAAAAACTGTAACATTTATGAAGGCAAGTGTCATGGTTTATTAGAAATGTCGCTGTTGCTGAAGCGCCTGAAGATTTAGCCAAAGGATAGCCGGAGATGCCACTTACGAATGCATCCTGGACAACAAAAACAGTTAAGTTTTTAGACAAACCATCTCTGGAAACCTGTTGGGGAAGGATGAGGCAGGCTCTATATGTAACATTTCCTTAATGCTTTGGGTAGTGGTATTGATGTAAGGATTTTTTGATGGGTGGGCGAAGCCCGCCCATCAAAAAATCCTTACCAATTTAGGACTACCATGCTTTGGGATGCCCACTTGAGGATTCCTCTAGCAACTTGTGCAATGGACTGTTGGAATGACTGCCAACTTAAAAGCGCGAACTGGCTCCCGGCGACCTACCAGCACTGTACATGTAGGCCGATTTACTCCAGCGGATTTAACCGTATAGCGAATCGTTGACCACAATGCAATGAAGCCACCGTATGCGGGTTCGATAGTCTCAGTTTTACTAATCCCAGCTCTGCAGTTCTGTAAACCAATGATTTAGCACGTTGTTAAACTGAGTGCGTCGTGATTCAAAGGTGGCGGCGATCCAAATAATGGCTGAGCCTAGCAGAATACCAATAATCCATAGAAGAAATGCATAGACATTGATAAACATCCAGACCTGACGCAGCACCTGAAACCCAAATGCTACGGTACCAACGTATAGAAACCCGCGCACCTTAAAGACAACTCCTAACAGGGCAAATCCAAAGCTGAGAGCAAACGCCAATATGCTGATCAATAAGGCCGTGCCTCCAACTTCTACATCTGATTGGTAGATAGCCGCCAGACAAATGAGACCAGTTGCCGTACTGCGTAACCAATGGCGTTGCTGTTTGGTAGAGCTACCCTGTAAGTCCGGGTCAATCTGCGCTACCCACAGCAATGTGCCGCCCAATAGCGCACCCAGCCAGAAGGGCGTGACCCAGCCGCGTTCTGAGAGCCACTGCAATCCACTCCAGAGGATCAACCCCAACGTTAGGTAGCTAAGCCGCACTCGCCCTGTAACCTTTGCTAATGCTGCGTAGAAGGCAGCGGTGAGCAGCAGGCTGGGAAGAAGCGCTTCAGGAGCAGTCAGTAGCACCACAACTCCTGGCAGTAGAGCCGCTGCTATCCACCAAGATTTGGTCATCCATCCTAAATGGGACGAGGGTATGAGCACCATTCCTAAAGCTAGTCCGGCTGCGATCGCCCCTGCCCAGCCCAACGCCAGATTAGGTTCGGGCACCAACTGCATAACACCCTCGCGGATACTCAGAAACACTCCCATCAGCAGCAAAATTTCTAGATTCCAGGCTAGGCCAACGTGCCCCAACTGAGTTGGCTGTCGATTGACTCGAAAGGCGATCGCCCCCAGCAAGATGATGGTTGCTAGCGCCCAATCCCAGAGTAAGGATTCTACAGGGTTAGTCAGGTCACTGGCATAGTTCCTATATAGAGTACTGACGTAAAAATTGAGCAGACATAAATTTAGACCCGACAACGCGATCGCCCAGCCATTGCTAGCGGCAGCAAACGACTGGTAAAGGGGTGGAGCGCGTTGCTGTAACTGATGCCAACCCAGCCACAACAAGCCAGCCGTTAGCGCTAGCGCATTTAGAAATAGCCCTACGGTTCTATCGGGTATGAACTGCCACCCCAGGTCAAGTCCAAGCGCCAGTCCAAAGCCGATGGCGATCGCCGCCGTAGCGCGCGAGCCTTTCGAGGCATCTTGAGTCGTTAGAGGACGTACATTCAGCCCCATCAGTACCGTGGCGGAGCCTAAACAAATTAGCCGAGAACCATCTAAGTCCTGCAACATCAGCGTTAGCAAGGACAACGCTGCTCCACAGAGGGCGATCGCCACCGAGGGCTGAAAAAAGTTAGGACGACGCGCTAGATAGGTGAGCATACCTGGAATTAGCAGCAACGTTAGTAACCAGGGGCTGCTGTCAAGATACTCTGCTAACGGCATCCAATAGCTCAGACCGGCTAACACTAGCCCTGCGTACCAGGCGCTTCGTCGCCAGCGATGATGCATAGTACCAGTGCATAAGCTCCATTCAACTAGGGTGCCTGCTACGAATATGCCTACCCACTGTTGCGTTGTCAGGTTTGGCAGCAGCACATCCACACCCGATACTACAGCCGCAAGGGCAACCGCATGAGTCAGATAGATAAGCGGTGTGGGAAAACTAGAGCGTTGACGGCTGAAAATAATCAAGGTAGCAGCCGAAAGCAATAGGTTGAGCGATCGCACGACTGGATTATCTAAGCTGATAGCCGTTAGCCCAATACCGAGCAGTAACGCTAGCAACTCTGCATGATTTGCCAAAGCAAACCGCTGTTTTCGCCGCAACCGCGCTGCCAGTCCCACAATCCCTAAGATATAGGGAAACACGGCCACACTTAGCAACGCATAGGGCATTGACGCGACACCTGTAAATTGGATCGCGCTATCGATCGCCATCTGGCGCGTTTCACCTGGAATACTCAACCAGAACAACCCCAGTGTTTGCAGCCCTACCGCTAGCAGAGCAGTCAAATCGGTGGTGCGACCATGCCGATCGAGGGCATCTGCCAATAGCCACAGGGCTAGACCACTAATGGCGATCGCCTGCCAGGGCGGACTGTTCGCTACGGTAGCCAACCCGCCCAAGATTAAGAGTAGCCACCCCAGTTGACTCCAACCTGATCGCTTGGGGTTGGCACGCGATCGCCAAACCAGCAGCCAGCCCCATAGTCCTACCATCAGTCCCAGTTGGCTAATGGGTACACTGGCCATCAACATGGCTCTACCCGCTAACAGCAGCACCGCCCCAGCAATGGCGATCGCGATCGGAGAAAAAGGGGTTTGACTGGATAAATCAGCGGGTGTGACAGGTCGATTGAATGTCCTGGACGGTGGAGACGTTGACTGAGACAGCGTTAAAGCCTCAGTCACGTCAGCAGACCGCGATCGCCCATCCTTATAGGCCGATTGGTACACCAAACAGGCGATCGTGCCAACAGTACCCAAATAGGTAGCCACCAAAGGCACCCAACTCCAAGCCCAACCCCAGTGCAGCCAGCTCAATGCCACCACATTTAGCGATCGCAGGCGATTAATCGAGGGCAATTCACCCTCTGTGTGGATCAGACGAATAGTCAGGATACTGAGCAGACCCGTGGCGATCGCCCCCACACCGATACCGCTAGGAGTACGCCATAGTTGCAGCCCGTCCATCATCCACACGTTTACCGGGATGAGCAGCAGCGTGGCAATCCGTAGCATGTGAGCCGTCAGATGCAACTGAGGTCGGCTTGCGGCCCACACGCTGGCACCCCAAAATGCCAATGTGTAGCCAAACAAAATCGCGTATTGGACTACCGTCGAAAAGTTACCCCAATGGCTAGCTGCCAGCACTCCCGACGAGACCACTACTAAAAAAACACCCAGCGCAAGCAGCCAAATCACTCCAATTTCTGTAGCAAAAGACCGGGCGACTTGGGTAATCCAGACCTGTTGGGCACCAGTAGGAGCCTGGGGAGACGGCTTTTTAACTCCCCTGACTAGCGCTTGTCCATCGGCTTCAATCACTGCAAAATCTTGTCCTTTCCCCAATCCACGACTGGCTGTTGGGACTGCTAGTGGCAACGGACACACTAAGTTTTCCTGACACAGCCGCCGCACCTGAGAGTCTGATAGCAACCCTAACCTTAACCAAACATCCAACCCCTCTATCAAATTTGGGTGACTAGCAGGCGCTATCAATCGAACATCAAGGTCTGGGTTGGGTTGAGAAGCCATACGTTTGGGCAGCTACATAAATGGGGCACAAGTGGGAGGTCGCACTCGATACGCTTAATGTCATGTCAACAGACCTCTTGCGTAAATCGTTTCCCGGCGAGGCCGGAAACAGATTCATACTCACGAAAAAGCATTTACGAAAGAAGTCTAATGATTGACCTACTGACCCAAGCGTTGTTAACAGCTTAGTCCAGAGATCTACTGCTATTTTGATTTACAACCAAAATTAAAAACTGCACAAGAAAAACTAAAAAAAGGCAGAGAGCGATCGCCCTCCACCTAATATAAGCAGTTAAACCTAAGTAAAAACAAGATTCTAAACGTCTGCGCCGCCCGCGCAGCGGGCGGCGCAGACGTTTAGAATTTTATGTTTAATTACGACCATCTACTTAAGTATTTGTTAGATGGCAGGCTTTTCCTGCCATCTAACAAATACTTATCCTCAATACCACTACCGATAACCGCAGCAATGAGTCAGGGAGTAATCTCACTACTGGAAGCCGCAGGCTCTAGCCCTACCATAGATTCCTTCAGCAGCTTCAGCCCTTTTTTAACCCGGCGAGACACCGTCACAGCACTAATTCCCAGGCGTTCTGCCGTTTCCTTCTGGGTTAAGTCATACAAAAACACAGCTTCCAACACCTCACGAGTCCGCTTCTCTAGCTGCACCAGTGCTTGCTGCAAACGAATTTGATCTTCTTGGGCAAGTTGGAAACTACGGTACTGCGAGTCGGGAAGAAGTTCACCCAGCGTAGACCCTTCATCTTCATCGCGCATAGGAGCATCTAGACTGAGGGGCGATCGATTGCGATAGGCCAGCTTAATCTCCTGCCATTCTGCTACAGAAACTTGAAGTCCCTCGGCGACTTCGACATCGGTTGGTTGTCGGCGGAGCACCGTTTGTAGCTCTCGTGTGACGGTCGCAGCTTGGTGCTGAATTGCCTGCCAGCGTCGAGGAATACGAACCGCTGACCCCTTATCTCGCAAGTAATGTTGAATTTCGCCACGAATATAAGGAATGGCGAATGAACTAAAAGCGTGTCCTTTAGTCATATCAAACCGTTCAATCGCACGAATCAATCCTAAACTGCCAACTTGGAGAAGATCCTCATAACTTTCTGTGCATTGATTCACCCAATGATGAGCTTCTTTTCTGACCAACCCAAAATTGAGTTGAACTAGTTGATTACGGGTTTCAGCAGTAGGAACTTTATAATACTCTCGCAGTAACTGCAAGCTTTCGCTTTTAAGTTCGTTGGCAACGGAGGTAGACATGGCGATTTTCAGGTAGATGGAATACCAATGAAGACTATCAAGTCCTCAGAGGACTGATCTCTCAGCAACAAGGCTCAATATAGCTTGACAACTTAGATTTCTGGGAGACTTAGATTTCTGGGAGATTAGTGCAGTAGTAAACTCATATCGTCCAAGATTTTAAGTAGCTCAACATAATCAAACATAAGAGTAGCCGTTTGAATTTGATTATTTACCTAGGTTGCTCTACTGCCTTGGACGTTATCAATCATCTAAATAATGAATATACCTGCTGAGTTAAGTCAGCTAAAACCTCGTCAGGTGACTGATTTTGGAGTTGCACATTTTTGAAATGGTTAGAGAACCTTCAAGAACAAGCCTCTCTAAAGTATTAGTTCATTGATACATGCAGCAACTGCATTTCTACTGAACCTTTTTTAAACCCCTTTTTTAACGTGAGAAATCTAAACAAATAGTTGTAAAGCACGATGCAATTTTCAGACCAGTTGTCAGGATTAATGTATCAATCCGTCACAATGACATACAATCCTAAAAATCGTCTATTTTTTGGCAAGTCTTCATCAGAACCTAATAAAGGGGATAGTTGTATTGAGGTAAGGATTTTTTGAAGTGCGGGCGCAGCCCGCGCTTCAAAAAATCCTTACAAGTTGAGGACTACCATAAAGGGACTACCCGAATTGGTTGTAGTAAAAATGGGCTAACTAAAGTGCTAGCGCTGATTCAAACCACTGCTTTAATCTTCGGTACACTTTTTTCTCGATACGTGTTGATGGTGCAATTAGCCAAGCCAAAGACCCTGTAGCATGAACTCGAATGGTGCCACAGGGTCTTTAATGTCTGACTTTAAGTTTGTATCGAGCTGATTCGAAGCATCCAACCCAAATTAGGTTGTTGGCTCAACGCGACCGTAGAAGATCCCTTGGATTTGTACGTCCAAAGCCTCTTTACCACCCATATCAGTATCAGAAGGTTGTTCACTGAGGAAGGTGCCAGCAATTTCTCCAGTCGCGCTGTTTACCTTAGCAACTTGAAGGGAGATTTTGCCTCTACCAGTTTTGAATGCCTTTTTGTTTTCTCGCTGCAACTCGTTACTGTCAGCCTGAGCTGGCAGCGCAACGGCGTTGTCATATCCTGTGGTTAAACCGCGACCTTTGGGATCTAGGAAATTAGAGGTTCGATAGGATGGAACCTTGAACTCTCCTTCAAAGTCGGTAGATGAGTTGATGCTGTCCATACCAGGCTGAGTGCTAGCAATCAGCTCTTTAATTGTGAATAGAAATGGAACCTCTTCGCCTCCGGGCAATAGCACGGTAATAGCTTGGAAATCAAACCCTTCTTCTTCTTCAAAGGTAAGGGCGCGATCGCTACTCACTTTGATGGTGCCCCGAACTTGGTCAAGGCTAGACGTATAGCGTGTTAGTGGCTTACCTGCAATATACGTAGCTTCTTGACGCTTATTGGTTGGCTCACCTTTGACGGCATAGTTGGTCGGTTCTAGACAGAGATCTAGAAGGGTGTACGTCTGACTGGGTTCAACCGGAATTGAACCTCGTCTGGTAACTTCTAACTTGGGACAAGCATTGGCTAGCCCGGTTCCTCGAATTTGGTCGTAGGTCAGTAGACCGACGTCGGCGGCAGGAGCGTCACTACAAGCAGTGAGCATGCCCAAGCAAAGAGCAAGGAATGCAACGATTAAAGCGCGATACCTCATGAGCAACCTCGATATCTCAACCTGAATAGGGATGTCTAATCTGTTTTTTTTACAGAGTATTCTAACCTTGCATTCTACAAGACCTTGCACCCCTTAAGCTTGATGTCTGTAAAGTCTCAGTACTCCTCATTTTGAAACTTCAACCCTACGTATCGAAATTCACTTGCTCTCTGAAAGGCAAATTCCGATATTGGTTGCGATTAACACGTATAGCTGTCGCCACAAAGGTTAGGACACTGGGATCAAAGGGGGTGTGGGGGCTTGGCTTTGCCCCCAGCCCGTCCTACCCAATCCGTCTATGGCTATACCTACAGCGGAATTGGCTCGCAATTTGTAATTGCAGGCAACTAGATCTCTTGCGTGAATCCTGCCCTCACCCTTTTCATGTATAGCGGTAGCCATGATCAATAGGACGCCTCCCTGTCATTCCCGCGCAGGCGGGAATCCATCTGCTCAATAGGTGCCAGCGTCATTCCCGCCTGCGCGGGAATGACGCTGGCATGTCCTAAGCTTTATGACTATGGCTATATGCCGAAGGCTTTAAGCCCTCTCCCAAAATGGGGGATGAGGGCAAATTTAGCATTCACGCAAGAGGTCTACTCATTAGTCGGTGTGTAGCAAGACCAAACGGGTTATGAGGGTGGGGTTCAGCCCAGCTCTCATAACCCGTTTGACAAATTATTTAAGACTCCTATAGAGCCACGTCCTTAAAGGGGGCCAACTCTTTTAGGACTGCCAACCTGTTCTAAGGCATTTCGTCGCTGTAGGCAACAGCTCTTAACTTGGCATAAAACATAGATGTTTCTGATCGAGGAATACTAGGGACATATTGGTGGATGGGCAGGTGCATGATAGTGGCTCTACCCCACAATTCTGGTGCTTCAGTGTGGGTAGGCGAACCAGCCGCCCTGCTCCACTGGGGAGAAAAGTCTTCGGGTTGTGTGATGTCGTTGGGGGTGGTATTGCTAGCCCTATCCAACCTTGGCAGTGCTAGTTCTAGCAAAGACGATGAGGTGTCGTTGGAGTCTAGGTTACTTGGTATCAACGATCCGGCGTTATCGGAGAGGGGCTTGTCTAAATCTGATTGAAGTGCCTCGAAGTCAGACAGGGGAGCGATCGCCTCTCCATCAGCAGTCGGTATTTTGGGCATTCCCTCACTGATGTTTGCGCTGATATCGTTAGGTTCTCCACCGAGATTACTATCGATGACTACATCCTGTGCGGGGTCTAAAGATTGTAGAGAAACAACAGCCTCTTCAGCACCGTTCTCTTCAGCACCGTTCTCTTCAGCACCGTTTTTGTCTAAAGTCTGACTTGCTAACAAACTACCAGAATCATCCGTAGTAGTGTGACTAGGATTATCAGAGCTAGATCTATCAGAATTAAACCCAGTAGCTTGAGGTTTTTCAGCGCCTAAACCGTCTGATGCAGTTGAGGTCGCCGCTGCTGCTGCTGGGATAGAACCGATTCGAGAGGGAGGAAATCGATCGCAGACGGCTCGCTCGAATTCATAGCTGTAATGGGGAAGTGGCTGCCCACGCCGCCGCCAAATTACCAAAATCTGACCCACTGAAATTGCCTTGTAGCGGCCTTGATGCAGTGCCTCTAGAATGGCAGCTCGCAGCCAGTGAAGTGGGTAGTGGCTTGACCAATAGAGTATCAAGTCGTCTACCTCAAACGTGCCCAAGTCAAACCCATAGCCGACCAACAGGGCGGCAGAGTCAGTAAGCACCGGGTTTTCGGTAGGTTCCGTCATTTGTCCAACATAGCCTAATTGCCCGCTGGCTGCACCCCTCCCTGGACGGTATTGCCTTCTATGCGTTCGTCTAACACGCCCGAAAACGGTTCAGGTGGGGTTGACCAGTTAAAGTCGCTGATGCGAATGCCTAAGGAGCCGACCTCGCGGTCAGGATTAAAGCGCAGGATAATGGCATACGTTCGCCGACTGTACTCCAAAATAAAGTCGGTATCGAACCCTTCACTATTGTCTAAATTAATCGAAGATTGAAAACCTGCTCGAAACGGCCCATAAATTTGCTGAACCAGGCCGAAGAAGAGCACCTGCGGATCAGCAATGCGGTCAAAATTGAACGGAGATTCACCACTAATAGCCGTTTGGGTGTAACCAATATTGAAGGCTGTATAGTCCAAGAAATCTCTAGAAAAATGCCCAAACTGCCCCTGAAGAACCACCGTTCCCGTCAGGGTGGCCTGGGTGTCGTCGCTGGTGTAGTGGCTAACCGTGCCTCGGGCGATCGCCACAAAAACCAAGTTAGGCACCAATGGGTTAGGGGTGTAGCGGAGTCCTGCGTCGGGGGTAGGAGGTAGGGGAGTGCCTGACCACAGCAAAAATGCACGGCTAAGTGCTGCCGTGGCCTGAAACCGCCCCAGTGTCACTCTATTGTTGGTTCGTTCCAGCACTGGATCGAGCAGATCTTCTCGATTGGTGTTGGCGTTGATGACCTGGGCACTTGCCTGATAGCTGAGGTTAATGCCACTGATTCCCAGAGGAATGTTTGGAGAGCTAAAAACAGCCCCTAAGCTACTCTGCACGTTTTGATAGCCAAGAGAACCATTAAACAGGCGATCGCGATAGCTGGCCTCCAGTGACAGGCGATGATTGATGCCTCCGATGTTAACCCGCTGCCGCAGCCGCAAGCTCCCTCGAAACGTTTCCTCCAAGTCAGACAAGTCGAGACTGGTGAAGACGGCGGTACCCAGCAGCGACGTGTTGGGGCTAAATTTCAAATCCAGCGCTCCCACCAAACCAAAACTGGAGGGATCAAAGAAGTTGCCGCCGTTGTCTACGATTGCTCGTTGAATCAGCAGCGCGGGAGACAGGGTAAATAGTGCCCTAGGCGTGCTGATGATCTCAAAGGGTCGCTGTAGATATAAACCGCCCACTTGATCGTCAAAGGCAAACTGAATTGGGTTAGGGTTGCGGCGGCGACTGTCGATTAAGATGCGATCGCGTAGCAGTGGCAAGTTCAACCCGCCATCAAATACCAAACGCGGGTTGCGAGCACGCAGCTCTGCCTGAAACGGGTTCAGCCGCGTGTAGGTCAGTTGACGAGTCCGTAAAACAAACTCCGGTGGTGAGAAGGGATCGTTGGTCAGCTCTACGTTACGGGCTGTCCATCCATCCGCAGAGAAATCGATTTGCTCAGCCTCGAATCGAAATCGGGTCAATTCACCCTCTTTGTCGCCCGCTAGTTCGATGCCCTGGTCAAGCTGAGTGCCAAAATCGAACCGAATACCACCAGGGCTGTAGACTGGCGGTAGCCCTGGGGCTGGGGTAGGTGGGGTCGCAGGCTCCTCGCCATCTGGGGTAGGCGTGATAGTCAAATCTGTGCTGCTTGTGGGCAAAAATATTTCGCCTCTGGCATCGAAAACGGTGCCCTCTCCCTGCACAAAACTGTATTCGAGGCGATCGCCCCGAATCACCTGGTCGCCCCGTGTTAGCACCACGTTGCCATCTGCTACGGCAATCCGGTTAGGCAAATTAACCCGCAGCCGATCAGCGGTTAAGACCGCTTGGCGGAAGCGCATTTCTACGGTGCCATCTGCCTGGAATACTTCGCGCAGCGTGTCGAATTCTTGGCGATCGGCATCTACCTCCAAAATTTCTCCTGTTCCTATCGGATTCTCTTGTCCAGTCACTCCATCGGACGGGGCGTTAGGGTCAGGAGATGTAGCCGCAGGATCAATAGCCGGGGGCTGCTCGGTCGCAGGCGTTGGAGCAGTATCATCAAGCGGTGGAATCGTAAGAATTTGTCGATCGGGATCGAACGGGGTGTCTTCAGGATTGGGGAGACTTGGGAAAGGCTCTACGGGGATAGCCGCAGGAGAGGCAGGAGTCTCGGAGTTTTCAGGAGAATCTTCTGTAGGCTGTTGGTCGGGGAGTGGAACAGGAATGGGACGAATCAGAAGCGGTTCTTCTATCCCAAGCGGTTCCGTCAACGGCTCCAATACAGGTAGTGGATCTTGCGTTACTAACAAGCGGTCAAACCGCTGCTGCATCAGGCGCTCTGCTGCTTGCTGTTGCTCCTCTGTTAGCGATCGCCCATGCACCGAGGGAAACGGCTCAGCCACCGATACGGGTGTGGTGCCAGTAATCAATTCCTCGATCGAACTATCTAACCTGCTGCTATCGGGGGCAATCCCGCCCGGTGAGAGGGCTGGAGGGGCAGACCATAGCGTGGTAGGCAAGTAAGAGGGAGATGGGGAATCGAGCGATCGCCCCACAGCCAAAGGCGCACCCAGAGCAGCCGAACGCATAGCAGGTTGAGCAGGTGTACCCGATTGAGAACCAGGCTGAAGTGCGATCGCCTGAGACGATGGCGCTGTTCGTTGGGTAACCCGTTGCCGTGCTTCAATTGTTAACTGCCTAGCCTCACGAGCCGAAGCTCGTGCAGCAAAAAATGAAGGCGGCTGTGCATCACCAACCTCAGATAGCGCAGAGGCGGGAGGAGTAGCTGTCTCAGAAGAAGGCAGTGGATCTCTCGGCAAGGCAGTCGCTGAAAGAGCAGACTGACTGAAATCCTTAGCGGGCAGAATATCAACAATCGGAGGGGGAGTAGGCGGCGGAACCGGAACGGGCATACACAAACACAACTATTCAACCGGGCAACTTTAGGCCGCTGCGTAATCTGGCGATGGATTTGATTAGGAGATTCGCCAGGTGAACCTCCTAATCGAATCCATGACTCAAATCGGCAACAGCAACTCTAGGAAGAAGGTAAGCCACAGACAAGAACTGTAACCATCCCCAGCACAAACTCCACATACCGAACCCAGTTTGGTAGATGAATGACTCTACCCAACATGGGACGTTTCGCTGCTCAGAAGGTTTCGTTGATATCTAATTGGTTTCACCGATCAAAAAGTTTTACAGAGCGCATTACTAGCGCACAAAATCCAGAATCCCGTGCCGCTCATGCAAACGGTAGCATAGGATTCTAGCTTTGGATTTTTTGGATTTTAATGCGGTGTAAGCTGTGTCGCGATCGCTTTTCAAAATGGCGATCGCTTAAGCTCACTCTAGATCCCGACGCTTGGGGTTGCGAGACGGGTCACTGGACAAGAAACCGAAAATGAACAGACCAAGGAAAAAGGAGACAACAATATAAACCACTACTTTGAGTGTCAGCATAAAAACTATCTCAAACAATAGGCTCCATTATCATATCGAACCACTGTCCTATTTTTGGAGCAAATCGTACAGACGTAGATGTTCTAAAACCGCTATTTATCTCTTTGTAAAATATGCTATCTACCTTGCAAAAAAAATTATACCCAGATTAGGCAATGCTGGCTCATGAAGACCGTTTGAGGGAAGGAGTTGTTTCTAGGTTTCGTTGAGTAACACGTTGCGCCAGACGGCTAGGCTCCAAAAAAATTGCAAATCGAAGTCATAACGAGTATGATTTAATCATGATGACGATTGTGCTTCAACATTAAATGCAGATTCAAAAATGCAGATTCAACTTTGAAGACAGTTCTCAAACGGTAAGTAGGTGGGCTTAAGTAAATATAAAACCCTAAAACCCTGCGCCGCCCGCGCAGCAGGCGGCGCAGGGTTTTAGGATTTGGTTTTTATTTAGGTTGAACTACTTAAAGATTTTTTGTTGCGAAGGCTTTTCCTTTGTAATGAGAAGAATTGCCTCAACACTCCTATCCGCTCTGAGCTTGATCTCGAAACACTACCTTAATGAGGCTTTATGACAATAACGCTTGAAACTCGCCAAACTGAATTGGTAAAAGCGCTCAACCGTGAGCAAGCCAACGCTCTTGTGGCGTATCTCAACTACAAAAAATACCATTGGCTTACCTTTGGGCCCTTGTTCCGTGACCTTCATTTGCTGTTTGAAGAACAAGGTGCTGAAGTGTTTGCCATGTTAGACGAGCTGGCAGAGCGCAGTTTGATGATCGACGGTACTCCTGTCGCAGACCCCGCCGATTATCTAACACGAGCTACGGTGGAACCCTCAGTGGGGCAGCTCTCGGTTCGGCAAATGGTAGAAGAGGCGATCGCCACCCATGACCACATTATTGCCGAGATGCACCAAGATGCCGACTTGGCGGCGACTGCTGGAGATATTGGCACGGCTGATTTGTACACCCGATTGGTACAAGTTCACCAAAAACACCGCTGGTTCCTTAAAGAACTGCTGAAATCAGGCGATGGCATCGTAACCCACTAGAACGCTTGATGGGTCGGTAGTGGTATTAATGTAAGGATTGTTTGATGGGCAGGCTTCGCCTGCCCATCAAACAATCCTTACCAATTTAGGACTGCTGTTTCTTTAATTGGCAAATTGGCATGAGGTTGCAGGGAAAAACCTTTTGTGGGTTACTTATAGAGAATCAATCTGTAGTTCGCACTGAACTCTTATAAACTATGCGGTTTTGGCGATCGCCATTGCGAATTTTCCTGAGTGTGGTAGTAGGCGTTGCTTTGGTAACGCTGCTCCATGCATGTAAGCCCAAGCAAGCTTCTCCTCCTACGATTGGCTCATCTAGCCTCGAAACATCCCTGGCTAGTGGTTCTGTGCGGCAAGAAACAGCATTGTCTCCTGAAACAGCGGCGATCGTTGCCAGTGCTGGCTCCAACGGACTTTACAATCCGCCACGGGGCGACATCCGGCTGGTCGTGATCAGTGACCTGAACAGCGCCTATGGCTCAACAGATTACGATCCAGAGGTGGATAAAGGCATGGCTTTGCTGCCTTTTTGGCAACCAGACATGGTGGTGTGCAGCGGAGACATGGTCGCTGGACAAAACCCAACCCTATCTGAAGATCAGCTCAAAGCTATGTGGGCTGCCTTTGATGACCACATCGCCGCACCTTTGCGTCAGGCGAATTTGCCCTATGGTTTTACAGTCGGCAATCACGACGCATCGAGCGCTAGGAGTGTGTCTGGAGGATTCTTGTTTGAGCGAGAACGAACAGTAGCCTCAGATTACTGGGTTGATCCAGCCCACGATCCGGGTGTCGAGTTTGTCGATCGCAACGAGTTTCCCTTCTACTACACCTTCAAATTCAACGACATTTTCTTTCTAGCATGGGATGGTTCATCCGCTTCAATTCCTCAAGATAAGCTTGATTGGGTCGAGCAGGCGCTTGAAAGTCCTGAAGCCAAATCTGCCAAGCTCAAGATTCTGCTGGGACACTTGCCCCTCTACGCGGTTTCTGTAGGACGTAACGAGCCGGGTGAAGTGATGGCAAATGCCGACCAATTACGGGCAATGTTAGAGCGCCATCAGGTACATACCTACATCAGCGGTCATCACCATGCCTACTATCCTGCCCATAAAGGCAATCTCCAGCTTTTACACATGGGCATTTTAGGGTCGGGGCCGCGTCCGTATAGTGATAGCCAGTTGCCGCCCCGCAAGTCGTTGACTGTGATGGATGTCAACTTTGCCTCCCCTGATCTCACAACCTACACAACCTATGACATGCAAACGTTGCAACTAATTGAGTTTGAAGAACTCCCTCGGTTAATTGCAGGCCATAACGGTATGGTGCTGCGTCGCGATGTTGATATGGAAGATCTGAGTGCATCGGAGCTATCTGCCTGTGAAACTCGCTTAAGCGCTGCGTTGTGTCGTGCTTAAAATGCCTGTTTCGTCTAGCTTGACGCGCAACAGTGTGGCTCGACGGTTGGACAGCGTATTTCATGGTGTTACCCAGTGGCTGGCGGTGGGGCTGGTTGTTTTGGTTTTGGCGATCGCCCTTGAGCTGCTGATCACCGCCATCCTGGCAATGCAGACATTTGGTCTGGGATTTCTAGTAACGACCGAGTGGAATCCGGCACGGGGCATCTATGGAATTCTGCCCCAGATTTATGGAACGCTAGTCAGCTCTCTGGTGGCGATCGCGCTGGTGATTCCCCTGGGCATCGGAATTGCGATTTTCTTAAACGAAGACATTGCCCCCCGCAGGGTGCGGATACCGCTTTCATTTTTGATAGAATTGCTCGCCGCTATTCCCAGTGTCGTGTATGGTTTGTGGGGCATTTTTATTCTGATTCCGGCAATCATGCCCCTGTTTCGGTGGCTACATCAACGTCTAGGCTGGCTACCCCTGTTCAATACTGCGCCATCCAATCGGTCACTGCTGCTGACGATCTTGGTGCTGACGCTGATGATTTTGCCCATTGTCGTTGCTATGTCACGAGATGCGTTGGCAGCGGTGCCTGTTGAATTACGTCACGGAGCAGCAGCCTTAGGCGCGACCCGTTGGGAGATCATTCTTGACATTTTGATTCCGGCGAGCATGTCGGGAATTGTCGGCGCTGGGGTACTAGCCCTTGGACGGGCGATCGGGGAAACAATGGCAGCCGTGATGCTAATTGGTAACGCTAACCAAATTCAACTGTCTTTACTGGCTCCTGGTTCGACGATCGCCTCGTTAATCGCCAATCAGTTTTCGGAGGCAAAAGGACTGCAAGTCTCGGCGTTACTGTATGCGGCGCTGGTGCTGATGGGGTTAACGCTGCTGATTAACGGCGTGGCGAATGCGTTGGTCAATTCATTTCATCTAATGCAACGGGGACGCAATTTGCCTGTTGTTCTACCGGTTGTACAGATGATTCATGTGCAAATGATTCGGGTGCAGACGATTTGGGTCAAAGCGTTTCCAGACGGAATGGTTCGCCAGCCCATCTCCAATCAGCTATCCCAACCGTGGCAGCCCCATCCAACACGGCGCAAAATGGTGTCGTTGACTTTGACGATCGCGATCATTCTGGGGACAGCGATCGCCGTTTTGGGGGTTGGCTCAATTCTTGTGAGCCTGATATTACAGGGAGTGTCGCGATTTGATGAAGCAGCATTCACCGAATTGCCGCCACCGCCATTGGACTTGGCAGGGGGCTTCCGCAATGCCATTACTGGCACCCTATTAATGGTGGGAATCGGCGCCGGGTTGAGCGCACCGCTGGGGATTGGGGTGGCTATTTATCTGGTTGAATTTGGACAAGGTAACGGCCTGTCGCGCTGGGTTCGCTTCTTTAATGGGGTCTTGAGTGGGGTGCCGTCAATTCTCTGTGGACTGTTTGCCTATAACTTGGTTGTCCTCACAACGGGGAGGTTTTCAGCCGTAGCGGGGGGTGTGGCGCTGGCGGTGGTGATGGTGCCCATGACGGTGCGAACAGCGGAGGAAGGCTTGAAGTCCGTCGCTCCAGATTTACGAGAAGGGGCGATCGCCTTGGGGGCAAGTGCAGCTCAAACGATTGGCTCTGTTGTGTTACCGGCTGCATCGCCGGCGATCGCCACCGGAGTGGTGCTCTCCATTGCTCGTGCTGCCGGAGAAACGGCTCCGCTGCTGTTTACGGCGCTGTTTAGTCAATACGAGTTCAACGGCGTGTGGAATCCGGTTGCGTCTCTGTCGGTGTTGATCTATAACTTTGCCCTATCGCCCTATCCCAACCATCAAGCGTTGGCATGGACGGCGGCTCTAGTGGTGGTTGGGCTAATCTTAAGTGTCAGCATCATGGCGAGGTCTTTGACGGGCGATCGCCTGCGCTGACCCCAAATAACCGACTCCAGATAACCAGTGCTACCGATTTGTCCTACGAGTAGCCCTGCTGCGCCGAAAAACGAATAACTTTGCCCATCACCCGCCGCAGATAGCCTTTGCATCATACCAATTAACTCTTGGCGGTCGGCGTGCATGGGCGCTGTTATAGCGGTTCTCGGTCGAGTGCAGTACACTTTCAGCCCTGAAACCCTTGCCAGTCAGGAGCCGATCGTACCTCACCCGTTTAGGAACCGCTATATGCTACCGCGCCCGCACTCAAAAACCTTCAACTTCCGGCAGATTCTTTGCTATTCCAAAAACCCTGAAGTGAAGACTCATCAACAATATAGGCTTCTTCTCCATCTCGTATTGCCCGTTTACCAAGGCGAGGGAAAACACCAATATCAAAACTAACCTTCTCTCCTCCAATCAGATATACGAGGTCTTCCTCAAAAGGATTCCGAAGATGGTGAGGGGGCTGAGGAATCCCAAAACCCATAAAATCACCTGATTCAACCTCGTATTCCTCATCTCCAATCTCTGCAACACCACGACCTGAAAGGATATAAATCCACTCTTCTTCGTTGTGATGTGTATGGTAAATAAAGGATTCTTTCCCTGGCGGTACACGGGCTATTGAAACGCCAATTCGCTTAAAACCAACAGCGTTCCCAAGTGCACGGAGATATATTTCTGAATTTGAATTCAATGGATGGTGAAACTCAAACTCATTGATTGAATTAATCTCTGACTGCTTAAGAAGAGAATGCTGTTTTTCTGCCATGTTAACAACCTCAAATTTAATGATAGAGGGACAACCCTAACTTAACGCTGACGTTCCTGAAAATGCCTTCCAAGCACAACCCAGTTAACAACTTTAAGGTAACTTAATATTTGCCACGAACAGATAGCTTTCAAATAATTGACCTAACCGATAACTCAGGCGACATAACGGCAAAGTTGAGCGGCGGTAGCTCAACCTTAGACACACAACTCATATTATCTCACTCGCCGCTCCAACGCAGTGTTAGCCTTCTGTTGCGCTAGAGCGTTTGAGCCTAGCGTTTAGTCTTGAAACTTGCTTAACAACGAGATAGGAGAAATTAGCAACCTAGTCATCTGAGAAAACAACCTTATCGAGATAGGATCGTTATCCCTAAGACGCGGTTCAGCTTAAAACAGGCCACAAACCGTTGTACAGATTCACGATCTGACTTGACGCGTTTTTTCATCACTTTGTAGCGTTTAAGGAGCGCACGATCGCTACCTTCATCAAATACTGCATACATCCCCGAAAAGGTATTAAATTGTTCGTTGGGTAATAGGCGACTAAAAATCACATAGCCTGGTTTCCCAGTTTTGCTGAGATTGACATTGATGACTGACAAAGGTTGGTCAGATGAACTGAGTAAATCAATAACTGTTACACTACTTTCAATTGGGTTGACTTCAGTTACCTTGAACAGTGATATATAAGAAACCTTAGCTGCGTCTAGATAAGTGATCTCTATCGGTTCTAAATCAGAGTGATCAGTCCTATATCGCTCCAACATGGTCTGACCATTTGACAAAAACTCATGTAAATAGAAATCAATTACAAAGTTAATTTCTTCTTCATTTTCCAAAAAGAGTTGTCGGCCTTGCCCAATGCCCAAAACCCGTATGATTTCAGGCAAGCTTTCTTCCAAACCATAAGTTCTCGGGATTTCTTCACTAAGCCGTTTTCCAGCGCGACGTAATTGGTTATATTGCTTTAAAAACATTTTTTCAGTACGAAGAGCAAGCTCAAAACAATGACTTTATTCTGCAAGGTCTTCAGGTAACACTATGCATACATTCTAGCAAAATGCGATTAAGTCATTCTAGCGCGAGACACTGCGCCAGTGACTTTATGCAACAAGCCTCCTGATTTAGATATAGAAAGGCTAACGTTCCCGGTCAGCGGCGGCAGGAGGCTTGAAAACGCCACTAGCGTGTGCAAACGTCCGCTGCATCGGGGTTGTTAGCAGGCTGCAATCAACCTCGCTCAGCGATCGCCCCCACAACTTGACTGAACCCTGCACCACTCACCGACAACCATCATCAACCCAACCCAATACTGAACACAGTTTAACTCAGTGAACCTGAAATATCTTTGCTTTGTTGAGCTAAGTATCTTAGGGAGGATCGCTCCAATAAATCTCACCGCTACTAAAGAAACCCGTCCGAATCTTACAACTAGTTTGACAATATGCACCTTGACTATTCGTGTATTCCACGTTGTAGGTACGAGTAGTTTTATCCATGTCAAACCATACACTTGAAATAACAATATTAGTTGCTCCTCTATGCCGAAGATGCTCACTTATGCGTTGCTTATGCCCTTCAGACTGAAAATATCCAATTGCTAAACCGATAACGATAAGAATAATAACGATAATAACAATTAAGATATAAAGGGCTATATGGCTTTCCATTCTTTTAACTCAACTTGCAACACTAGATGTAGTTGTAAATTTAGTAAGTAGTCTCTATCGAAAGGGGCGATCGCTCCCTAACCAAAGACCAACTAAACCTCGAACCCAAAGCAAAAAAACTGCAACAACTGTCTCAGCAGGAACCAAGCCAGCTAACGGCACAGCTCACCCGCCGCTAGCAACTTTTCGGACTCAACGAAAAGACTCTATACGGTCGGTGTGCAACGGGATTGTTAGACATCTGGCACTAACGGCAAACGGCGAATACGAATACGGCTTGGCTCAACCGTAATAGCTGATCCTTGTTCTAAATCCTCCTCGCATTCAGCGATTACTGTCAACAAAAGATTTGTGAGCGCCTGGGCACGTAATCTTTCAATCCGAATGCGAATGACCGAAGGAGTGATCGCTACATCAAGTGCCAACAGTGTATGAAAATCTGCGTCAAGAGTAGCAACGATACGCCCCTCATTTCTGGCTCTCTGGATGATGTCTGCATCTTCAGCTTCAGACATACCGATTTCACCAACATGGATAGTGTCGATACCTGAATCACGTAACAACGCTGCCGCAGAGAGTGGCAATCCCTGATCAAGCAACAGTTTCATATCGATTAGGAAGCTCAATGATGCGATCGTCCAAATAGGAAGAGGCAAAAATTAGGGCTTGTCGGATGTCTTCATCCTCTAACTCTGGAAACTCTTGATGTAATTTTTCTCGATCAGGATAAGTTGCTAGTAGCTCAATCACCCGACGAACTGTAAGGCGAAGATTACGAATGCAAGGTTGCCCATTCATCCGTTTTGGGTTGCTCGTAATACGATCTAGTCTCATTAGAGTAATTCCAACGTTTCATTATTATTTCAACCTTCAACGAGGATAAGCCATGCCTGCAATACAAGCTCCACATATCCATTCTCCATCATCATATAAACCGTCTCCCATGCTATCTTTGCGCCCGCAACTAGAGCAAGTCAGTAAAATCGGCTGCGAGGCTTTTTGCTTTTGCTCAGAGTAAGAAGTGGGAGGATGACGCAATTTGGGTGGAACTGCAAACTTGCCACAATTTGAACACCACTGCCCCCCATTATGTTCAATTGTTTGCGTGGTTTGACACTTAGGACATAGGTTAGACATAGTAGCTCACAAGATTTCTAACTTGTTATTAGGCGGAAAGTTTCCGCGTATCATCCCAATTTGGGTGGATAGGCCGATAGTTTCTGCATATCACCCTAAACCAGATGAACCGGAGGAAAGTTTCTCCATACTATGGCGATCGCCCATCTCAGTCTTTTTCACCTGATATTTTTGACACAATCTGCTGATTAGGTATTGACGGTGTGACATCTATACCCGTACTGTGTCTGATTAAGGTTGTTGAACGATTCTGTAGTCGAGCAACCCTAATTCGCTCCAAAAATCTAGCACCGTCCAATGCTGCGGCAAACAGCACTGAACGGCTAACCCCCAAACTGATATAGGCAGTCTGGCAGCTAACTGGGAATTTTAACATTCTCTCTAGCCACCCTGCTTTGTGAATGCGCGGGGTGGCTAGGTTTTTGGGGTTTCTTCTTACCGTGTTATGCAGGAGACCCCCGATGATTGAGATAGTTGATGCCTCAAGTGCGCGCAGTTTTTTGACGGGTAATGAGGGAGACGTTCGGCCTCAGCCGCTAATTTTGCCCCTCAGCGTCAATCTGCTTGCTCCAGAACAAGAACGACTGCAAATCTTGCTGATTAGTGGTCCTGTTTGGGTACGCGAAACGATTCACGATTTGCATCGGCGCGGGTTTGCCGATGCCAACGACTGGAGTGGCTTGCTGCCCGGTGCCAATGCTGGTGAGGTGGTTAGCATTCTGACTCGACGACGACAGCGATCGCAGGGGGAGTCGTCCTAACAGCGAGCCAGCCGCCTTGGGAGTTCCCCAAACCTCCGGCAGGGGACGAAGCCCGTCCCCCACACCCCCACCCGCAAGGCCGCATCGGGATAAACCATTTCTAGTTTTGCCGCTGCATAATTCACGTAAGCGGTCTAATGTAGTTTCACAGTCTGGATAGGCCTAACTTGATCAAGATTTTTTGATGGGCAGGCGAAGTCTGCCCATCAAAAAATCCTGACCTCAATACCCTGATTGACTGACAAAACTTGTTAGTCAGATCCCCGAAAGCCCTCACCCTAGCCCTCTCCCGATGGGAGAGGGAACCGGAAGGGTAGATCAACTCCCCTCGCCCTCTGGGAGAGGGGCTGGGGGTGAGGGCTGTAGACTTTTGTCAGTCAACCAGCCTCAATACCACTACCTACAGTCTGCAACAGCTCTATTTCATTGTTTCGAGAAGCAAGGCTAATTCATGTCTCGGACGCGACTTCTGCTCTTAATTGGCAGCATTCTTCTTGTTTTAGGACTCCTGCTGTGGTTAAGCACCTCGCTATTGCAGCTTTATACGGGTCTGGCAGCGATTTCGCCCCTGCTGGCCAGTGCAGTGCTAAGCATTGTGTTGCTGCTGCTAATTGGTCTATCCTCTGCCCTAATTTATTACGCTTACCTATTTTTGCGTCCTGCACCGCGTCAGTTGGGGCGATCGCGTCCTCAAGCGCCTGTAGAAAAAACCGAGGCAGCAGGTGAGACGCTACGAGCAGTGCAGCAGCAAGTCGATCAAATTCAAGATCAAGTAACCCGGCAGGCATTGCGCGATCGCTCTCGCGAAATTGCAGAAAACTTGGCACGCGGAGAGTTGAAAGTAGTGGTGTTTGGCACAGGTTCTGCTGGCAAAACATCCTTGGTCAACGCTCTCTTAGGACGCATTGTCGGGCAGGTAGGGGCACCTATGGGCACTACAGAGGCAGGGCAAACCTATCGATTTCAACTGAGGGATGTGCCCCGCGAAATTTGGATTACCGATACACCGGGAATTTTAGAAACTGGTGTGGCTGGTACAGCACGAGAGCAAGGCGCGCGACGCTTGGCAACCGAAGCTGATTTACTTTTGTTTGTGTTAGACGGAGATCTGCGTAAGTCAGAGTATGAACCCCTGCGATCGCTCTCAATGATTGGTAAGCGCTCGATCTTAATCTTTAACAAGACCGATCTCTACACCGAGAGCGACCAAGAGGCGATTCTAGGACGCTTGCGGGCGCGAGTGCAGAATTTCTTGGCACCCACAGACGTGGTAGCCGTTGCAGCCAATCCGCAAGCTATCGTAGTAGACGGTGGCGTTGGCCTGCCTGCGCAGAGCGCGTATCGCCTTCAACCCGACCCGGATATTCTGCCGCTGCTAAGGCGCATGGCTACTATTTTGCGCGAAGAAGGCGAAGATCTAATAGCCGACAATATTTTGCTGCAATCGCAGCGGTTGGGCGAAGAAACCCGCGCCCTAATTGCTGTTCAGCGGCAGCAGCAGGCAGAAAAAATTGTTGAGCGCTACCAGTGGATTAGTGCGGGAGTGGTATCCGTGACCCCCTTGCCCCTGGTGGATTTGCTCGCTGCCGCCGCCGTTAATGCCCAAATGGTAGTAGAACTGGGCAAAGTTTATGGCTGCGATATGAATATAGACCGGGGTAAAGAGCTAGCCATGTCTCTGGCCAAAACCTTAGTGAGCCTGGGCGTTGTGCGAGGGGCGATCGAGTTGTTTTCCATTGCGCTACAAACCAATGTTGGCACCTTCATCATCGGCAAAGCTATCCAAGGGGCTACCGCTGCTTACCTCACCCGTATTGCTGGAAAAAGCTTCATCGAATACTTCCGCCGTGACCAAGACTGGGGCGATGGCGGCATGACCGACGTGGTGCAAGAACAGTTTCAACTGAATCGGCGCGACGAATTTGTCAAGGTCTTTGTTAAAGAGGCGATCGCCCGTGTAGTAGATCCATTACGAAATCAACCCTAACCTTGGCCAGGATAGGGTTGATTCGCTCTGATGGAAGGGGTCGAGTGCTATAGCAACAGCAGACTAAACAACGTACTGATTAAAACTCAAGACCTTGAACCTCAGTGGCCTGCGCCTACACAGTGGACACCTGGGCCAAGGTTAGTTGGACAGGTGGATGTGCCCGCATTTGCAGAGGCAATAGATGTAACGGTAGCACTCAGCACCAGCGCTGACAAAACTGCAAAGATTAGGCGTTTCATGATGATCAATCTCCTCGAAAATAATTCAGATGAACTAAAAGAGAGATGAGGCTATGAACAACAGAGATACTCAAGCAGCAAACCTATCTACCTCCTGAACCCACACAGTGATTGCCTCGCCCAGGTCCATTCGGACATGTGGAGGTGCTTATCCCCGAAGCATGGGCACTGGGCGCAACAGCAGAAATCACAATTAGAGTAGACAAAGCAGCAAAAAGAATGCGTTTCATAGTGACTATCCTTTGGATTGGTTTTGGATGGAGTGATTGATGTGTTTCACCCTCTATGTTTCCTATAGTGCGGCACCAGCCTGAAGCGCTTCTGAAAGCCACATAAAAAACACATGAAATCTCTAATTTGGACTAAATTTGATCTCGCTTTTGCACCTGGATACTTTGAGCATTCCTCAAAAGGCTCTTGGAAAGGGCACTGTAGCAAAGACTATCCTTGCCCCGAGGGTCATCGCAAGAATTATCAGAGGTTTTGGGAGGTTTTGGGAGGTTTTGGGAGGTTTTGGACAGAACCGAACTGCAACCAAACTCTCAATAAATCGATAAACCAGCTTCAAAGAGACCTTAAGCAAGGCAAAATCAAGCGTTTAGCCTTTAGCCCACAAGTCGATTAGCCCAAACTCAAGATTTTAAGTGAACATATTTAGACCTAAAGACTCTAAAACCCTGCCCTATTCGCTAAGCGAATAGGGCAGGGTTTTAGTGCTTGGTTTTGATTAGGTTGAACTAGAGTCAATGCCCAGCGCCTACACAGTGATTGCCTCGCCCAGGTCCATTAGGACATGTGGAGGTACTTATCCCAAACGCAGGAGCCATTGGAGCAATAGCAGAAATCACAATCAAAGTAGATAGCGCAGTGAAGAAAACGCGTTTCATAATAAACCGTCCTTGTAAACTACTTTTTGAGTGGACTGAGTGATGTGTTGCACCCGTAATTCATTCTTTGCTTCCACTTATAGTATCGTGCAATACAAAAATGAGGCATCTCTGAAAGAAGCATGAGGATTGGTTAAGGCTCTTCTGAGAAATCTGAGAAAACCAAAAAGAAGCATCTATCCATCGTCTTATAGTGGTAGCCATGATCAATAAGACGCCTCCCTGTCATTCCCGCGCAGGCGGGAATCCATCTGCTCGATAGGTGCGGGGGTGGATTCCCCCCTGCGCGGGAATGACGCTGGCATGTCCTAAGCTTTATGACTATGGCTATAGCTCTTTTAGACAAAGAACATCGCTCACCCTGTTGTGTGCTGAAATGCTTTCAGCGACAGCCTTTTACAGCACACCAGGTTTAGTTGAGCCTAATTTCTAAAAGGCTAGTTACAACAAACTTTCAAAAATTAGGGCATCGCCTAAGTCAAAAGGTCAAGCTAACTGCTCAATGGAAAAGGATTAGGCAAGACTTCCGACGCTTTGCCCTGGTTTGGTAAGATCAAATGCTTGGCATTAAGCGTTCTTTTAAAGAATCAACCTGATGTGCAACTTTCAATCCGCCCTCATCCCCCAACCCCTTCTCCCAAGTGGGGAGAAGGGGAGCAAGAGTGGCTCAAAGTCGCTCTCCGCTCTGGGAGAGGGCTTAAAGCCTTCGGCATACATGAAAAGGGTGAGGGGGTTCAGGAAAGTTGCACATCGCGTAGAATCAAGTCCGCTATAGAAATCCAGGTGCCTGGATTTCTATAGCGGACTTGATTAGAGGAAACGCTGCAACGATCACTACCCACTCACGCTTGCTGGACGGAGAATCCCTCATGGCTCGGATGTATTACGACACTGACGCAAACTTAGACGTTTTAGCTGGAAAAACGATCGCCATCATTGGCTACGGCTCTCAAGGCCACGCCCACGCCCTTAACCTGAGAGATAGCGGCATGGACGTTATTGTGGGGCTGTATCCCGGTAGCAAATCGGTAGCCAAGGCAGAAGCAGAAGGGCTGACTGTAAAGTCGGTAGCCGATGCATCTGCCGCCGCCGATTTCATTATGATTTTGTTGCCAGATGAGGCAATGAAGACCGTCTACAAACACGAAATTGAACAAAACTTGACAGCAGGTAAAGTACTAGCCTTTGCCCACGGTTTCAATATCCACTTTGCCCAAATTGTGCCCCCTGCTGATGTGGACGTGGTCATGATTGCGCCTAAAGGCCCTGGGCACTTGGTGCGCCGTACCTATGAGCAAGGCGAGGGAGTTCCCTGTCTATTTGCGGTCTACCAAGATGCAACCGGAAGAGGACGCGATCGCGCTATGGCCTACGCTAAAGGTATCGGTGGTACGCGAGCGGGTGTGCTAGAAACCACCTTCCGAGAAGAAACCGAGACAGATCTGTTTGGCGAACAGGTGGTGCTCTGTGGCGGCCTAAGTGCGCTGATTAAAGCGGGGTTTGAAACATTGGTCGATGCAGGCTACCAACCTGAGCTGGCCTACTTTGAGTGCCTACATGAAGTAAAACTGATTGTGGATCTGATTGTAGAAGGGGGACTCGCCAAAATGCGCGACAGCATCTCCAACACGGCTGAATACGGTGACCTAACGCGTGGGCCTCGAATTGTGACCGATGCTACCCGCCTGGAGATGAAAAAAATCCTCACCGAAATTCAAACAGGCCAGTTTGCCCGCGAGTTTGTATTGGAAAATCAGGCCGGGAAACCGGGCTTCACCGCGATGCGTCGTCGCGAAGCCGAACACCCGATCGAAGAAGTCGGGAAAGACCTACGCGCTATGTTTAGCTGGCTGAAGAAGGTGTAGGTCGAAGGCGATCGCTCTTATCGGTATGGGGCGGTACCTGTTCTAGAGACACTGCGTTTCTAAATGCTGCAAGCGTTACGCCAACCGCCCCAACAGACCGTTTAAATTGGTGCAGTATCAGGTCTTAACAGGCGATCGCCCTCTCAAGCCTCTTCTAGCATCAGCAGTTCGCGCACGACCTCGCGATAGGGCTGCACAACGCGCCACTCACGCGTATAGATGTGAATGGGTTCACCCGCCATATTAGATTCAGGAAACTTTACTGACTTAGGAACGGGATCAAACACGCGAATGCCATCCAATTGAGTTCTGAGCCGTTTTAAGATGTCTTGAGTGACTCCCGTGTTGCTTTCAGCCATTGTAGGCAGCACGCCTAACACCTTTAGCTCAGGGTTTAGCTGCTTCTTAACTGAAGCGATGGTTTCTAGTAGACTTTCTAACCCCTTTAGGGCAAAAAACTGGCACTGCACCGGAATCAGGAGGGTGTCGGCAGCGGATAAAGCGTTAATAGTCAGCATCCCTAAACTAGGAGGGCAGTCGATCACAATCTGCTCAAAGTGGGATTGGACAGGCTCCAGGCTCTTTTTGAGTGCATAAAACCGATTGGGCTGGTTCAGCAATTCTTTTTCTACTTTTGCCAAAGAGATGTCGGCTGGCAACAAACTCATCGAAAAGCGAGTAGAGATAGCGGCCTCTAGCACAGAAGCCCGTCCAGTGATTACGTCATAGCTGGTAAATGGCGCGGCGCTGCTTTCCACCCCCAAACCCGTGGTGAGATTCCCTTGTGGATCGAGATCAATCACAAGACAGGAACCCTCATCTGCCAGTAGCCCTGCCAGAGCAATGGTAGAGGTCGTTTTGGCCACTCCACCTTTCTGGTTGGCGATCGCAGTAATCATTTAGTCCATTCCCTAATAAATCGAAGCTGACTTCAGCAGACCTATCGCCGTTGTGCCCTGCTGCATCAGCAAATGGTACTCGAAAATGTGGCATTGCTCCATCTGCTCGCTTTTGCTATTAGCGGGCACGCAGTTGAAAGTTTACCTCTTAGAGCAAGAAATTTTCTGGGCAGTGGTAAGTAGTTCAACCTAAATAAAAACAAGATTCTAAAAGTCTGCGCCGCCCGCTGCGCGGGCGGCACAGACTTTTAAGGTTTTACGCAATGTACAACTATTTTCGGACTATTGGTTTTAGGGCACTTGAGCCAACCAGAATCTAAAAACCGAGCAATCCGACACGGAAAACCGAGGGTTCTAGGGTTTTAGTTGTACATCGCGTGGTTTTATATTTAATTACGCCCATCTACTCATTGATGTAATGCTTTTAAATCGCGGGCTTTTTCTGCACTTCAAAACCATCACAAGTTTAAAACTGCCAATTGCTGAATTTATAGCGCTTCCTCTTATTTTCTCTATCTCCTTAAGCTTCTTCTACCGATGTAAGTGCTATCTTGATCTAAATGAACGAACTTGAGCGTTGCTATCGTGTATTGGAATTAGAGCCTGGGGCATCTCTAGAAGAGGTGAACCAGGCGTATAAGGACTTGGTTTTTGTTTGGCATCCCGATCGCATGCCGCAGGACAATACTCGATTGCAACAAAAAGCAGAAGAGAAGATTAAGGAAATTAACCAAGCGCGCGATCGCCTCCGGCACTCCCATAGAACCACAGCCCAACCTCAAACGGCTCAGTCACAGACGCGACAAGACAAGCCCCAACCCTCTTATTCCAAGGCGCGCTACCAGCCACCCCCACGGCCTCACTACACCTACCAGCCGCCCCAGAGTCCCTATCCGCACAGCTCTTACCCACCGCCCAACTCGTCCTACCAGTCCCAATCTGCCTATACTCAGTCCAGCAACGGACAATCTACTCGTGGCCACGCTTCGTCTTCAAATCATTCTTCTTCCCAATCAACCTATCAATCGCCGCCACCATCCAGCTCATACCAATCGGCTTCTCAAAATTCCCAACAGTCACGCGCTAACTACACCTCTGACTTTACTCCCCCGCCTCGGCAGCAAAAGCCCGACCTCAGCGGTACCGATCTCAGCGGGCAAGATCTTAAAGAGAAAGACCTATCTAATCGCAATCTGAGCAGGGCTAACTTGAGCAATGCCAACCTGAGCGATGCTTTTTTGCATCGAATTAACTTGAGTGGGGCAAATTTGCACCAGGCAAACCTATTTCGGGCAAATTTGCTGGAGGCAGACCTCACCAATGCAAATTTGACCGATGCCAACCTGATTGGTGCCGATCTCAGCGGGGCAGACCTGCGTGGAGCCAACTTGCGTGGGGCACGAATTGGCGTGAAAGATCGAGTAATGGTCAAACTAACGGGAGCCAAACTTTCGGGAGCCATTATGCCCGATGGCGCAATACATCAGTAGAGCGGTCGTGTAAATGTTCCCAGTCTTGCTGAGAACATTTACACAGCAGGCAGGTAATTTAAGCGGTGTTGCTGATTTCATGTATAGCCATAGACGGATTGGTTAGGACGGGGTGCAGGGGTGGCACCCCTGGCTGGGGGCAAAGCCCCCACACCCCCTTTGATCCCAGTGTCCTAACCTTTGTGGCGACAGCTATATAGCCATATTCATAAAGCTTAGGACATGCCAGCGTCATTCCCGCGCAGGCGGGAATCCAGCCCCGCACCTATCGAGCAGATGGATTCCCGCCTGCGCGGGAATGACAGGGAGGCGTCCTATTGATCACTCTAGTTTGGACTAAATTTGATCTCGCTTTTGCACCTGGATACTTTGAGCATTCCTCAAAAGGCTCTTGGAAAGGGCACTGTAGCAAAGACTATCCTTGCCCCGATGGTCATCGCAAGAATTATTGGAGGTTTTGGG